>NC_023146.1 GCF_000511355.1 Leisingera methylohalidivorans DSM 14336
TTCTGAGGAATGCTGTGACAGGGCGGCGGCGGCCATGTTTGGCCGCGCCGCGCACCCGTCCGGTGTCAGCCCTGAACGGCGCTGCCGACGACGGTCTGGCCGGCCTTCAGGCCGATCGGCAGGCTGTCGATATAGGCGTTGGGGGTTTTGCCATCGAAGGGGATGCCGTCGATGATGTCCTCTGGCGGGGTCGGCGCCTTGTAGCCGTCGCTGTCCCAGGGGAAGTCTGCGGTATCGGCAAGCCCTTCATCGACCAGCATTTTTGCCGCCTCCAGGTAGATCTCGGGCTTGTAGACCGAGCGCGCGATCTCATCATACCAGCTGTCAGGCTTGGCTTCGGCAATCTGGCCCCAGCGGCGCATCTGGGTCAGGTACCAGACCGCGTCCGAATAGAACGGATAGGTGGCGTTGTAGCGGAAGAACACGTTGAAATCGGGCACCGCGCGCGTGTCGCCCGGCTCGTACTCAAACGTCCCGGTCATCGAGTTGGCGATCACCTCCGCATCGGCTCCGACGTAGTCCGGGCGCGACAGGATCTCGACCGCTTCCGCACGGTTGGCGTTGTCGTTTTCATCCAGCCACATGGCGGCGCGGATCAGCGCCTTGACCACAGCGCGGGCGGTGTTCGGGTTCTCCTCGGCAAACTCAGCAGTGATGCCGAACACCTTTTCCGGGTTGTTCTTCCAGATTTCGTAATCGGTGATGACTGGTACGCCGATGCCCTTGAACACGGCCTGTTGGTTCCACGGCTCCCCCACGCAGTAGCCGGAGATCGTGCCGGCCTCCAGCGTCGCGGGCATCTGCGGCGGCGGGGTCACCGACAGGAACGCCTCGGCGCTGATCTGGCCGGTAACGTTTTCAGGAGAGTAGTAGCCGGGGTTGATGCCGCCTGCCGCCAGCCAGTAGCGCAGCTCGTAATTGTGAGTGGAAACCGGGAACACCATGCCCATGTTGAAGGGTTTGCCCTTGGCGTTGAAGTCTTCAATCACCGGCTTCAGATATGAGGCAGAGATCGGATGGGCGACCTTGCCGTCCGCATTGGTCGGCAGGTTTGGCTTCATCATCTCCCAGACTTCGTTGGACAGGGTAATGCCGTTGCCGTTCAGGTCCATGGAAAACGGCGTGATGATATGGGCCTCGGTGCCATAACCGATGGTCGCCGCCAGCGGCTGGCCTGCCAGCATATGCGCGCCGTCCAAAGTGCCGTCGATGACGCCGTCCAGCAGAACCTTCCAATTCGCTTGAGCCTCCAGCGTGACAAACAGCCCCTCATCATCGAAAAAGCCCTGCTCATAGGCCACCGCCAGGGGCGCCATATCCGTCAGCTTGATAAAGCCAAAGGTCAGCACGTCCTTTTCTAGCTCCAGGGTTGCGGCTAGCGCCGGTCCGGTCAGGGCGGTCGAGGCTGCAAGCGCCAGTATCAATCTTTTCATCGGGTTAGTTCCTTTTCCTAGCTGCGTCCGGCCCATAGGGGCGGAACAGAAAAAGCCGCTGACACGCACCGCCGGGAGGAGTGGCGGTGGGTCGAGCGGCTTTGCTCAGTGAAACCCGGTCTTCGGGGAAATTCTCAGTCAGGCTCCGTTGCCTGGCTGAGTTCAGACTGCCGGAAGCGCCGGAAAGCGCCAATGGTTTCTTTGCTGCCGCAGCAATAAATTCTGCATTGCAGCATCGCGCGCCGGATTGCTGCCTGATTTTTCATCAGACCTCGGCCTGGGGATCAAAAACCCGGCCATCGAAGAACCGGTTCTGCAACAGGCTGACCGCTTCCGATTCCCCCGCTGGCAGCAGCATGGCGCGGATCGCGCCTTCCAGTTTCGAACAGGCTCCGGGCAAGTCGGCGCCGGTCCCGCGCAGGGCGTTGCGGTACAGATCGCTGCGGAATACCTGCCCGGCCTTTGCAAGTGCCGTCTCGCGCTCCAGGCCGTTCCGCTGTGCGAGCTGCAAAGCAATCCATTGCGCCTGGCTGCGCCAGGGGAAGCCTGCGGCGCCGTCATGAAAGCCGATGAAACCGGGTGCTTCGCGCTGCAGGCCCTGAGGTGTGACCGTGAATTTTCCCGACAGCGCGCGCTCGATGATTTCGGCGGGCAGATCGAGATACCGCCGCGCGGACAGGATTTCAGCCGCCAGCCCGCGGGAGGCGGGATCGGCCAGCCAGCGGCCTGCGCGCCAGAGCGCCCGGATGAGGCGGCCGGACAGGTCCGGTTCGGCTTCTGCCCAGGCACCGCGGACGGCCAGCACCTTTTCCGGCGCAAAGGACCAGATCGCCCGACCGGGCAGCAGCAGCGCGCCAGCGCCCTGTTCAACTGCCATGGATCCCCAGGGTTCACCAACGCAGAAGGCGTCGATTTCGCCGTTGCGGACTGCCTCGGCCATCAGCGGCGGCGGGACCGTACGGATGCCGAAGTCGCGGGGTGTGTCCGGCCCCAGTCCATTCAACCAGTAGGTCAGCAGTTCGGCATGCATGGAGAAGGGAAACGGGACGCCAATTCGCAGGTCCGGGCCGGCCGCCGCAATCAGGGCCTTCCCGGCGGACACCGCGTCATGAAAGGAGAGCCTGTACCCCGCATCGGCCAGCCTGCGGGCCAGGCTGCTGCTGACACCGATGACGGTGCCATTGACGGACAGCACCGACAGCACGGACAAGGGCGCGCTGACGCCACCAAGGCCAAGCGCCGCAGCAATCGGCACCGGGGCGAGCATCTGAGCGGCGTCCACTTGGCCAAAAGCCAGCATGTCCCGCAGCGACGACCAGGAGGCCGCGGGGTGCAGTTCCAGAATCAGCCGTTCTTCAGCGGCAAAGCCCATTTCCTGCGCGGCGATCAGCGGCGCCGCATCGGTTAGCGGGACATAGCCGGCAGGGATCCGTGTCGCACTCATGCCAGCAGCCCTGCCGCGGTGACCAGCGCCTGCGCCACGTCCGCGACGCGCTTGTTCTGGTCCATCGCGGCCTTGCGCAGCAGCGCATAGGCCTCATCTTCGCCGATGCCGCGGGCCTTCATGACCATACCTTTGGCGCGGTCGATGACCTTGCGCTCTTCCAAGGCGCGCTTGGCCTCGGCGAGCTCTGTGCGCATCCGCTGAAACAGCCGGAACCGGGCGATCGCAGCGTCCAGAACCGGCTTCAGCCGGGCAGGCTGCAGCCCGTCGACTACATAAGCCGAGACACCGGCCTCCACCGCGGCAGCAGACAGCCCGTCCTCGCTGCGATCGACAAACATGGCCACCGGCCGTTCCTTGGGGCCGGTGGCCAGCGTCAGCTCCTCCAGCACGTCGCGCGAGGGATTTGCGATATCGATGAGGACAACATCCGGGTCGCGCATCTGTATCTGGCGCGCCAGGCCTGAAGGTTCTGAGATGACCTGAATGTCGAAATCCCCGGCTTCCCGCAGCCCGTCCACAATCATGAAGGCGCGTTCGCGGTCTGTTTCGACAACAACAATGGACAGGACATCGGGCATGCGGCAGAGCATGAAAAGGGAGGAAGAAGTCTGTAAAGGCCACTGATGCGGCGTGATTTTCAGATAACATGCTCGCGCCGAAAATTTAAGCGAACAGCCCGAACTTTTGGCTTGGAAAGAAACCGGCGGCAGGGTTTTGTCACGTAAACTCTGCGTCGGTTGTCGGTGTGCCGACATCAGCGCAATCGAAGTGTATGATCCAGCCTTCGATCAGCTACAAACGCCACCGTTTCCCGCCCGAGATCATCACTCACGCGGTCTGGCTGTACGTCCTCTTCAGCCTTAGCATGCGCTAGGCCGTGTTGACAAAAGGGATTCACATCGGGTGCTGGGCGTGATTCAAGCTGCCATCTGCGATGGAGACCAGCTTGGCACGAGACCTGATGTCGGACGAAGAATGGGCCTTTTTTGAACGGTTCATCTTAGCGACCCGCGCCCCGAACGGACGCAAGCCTATCAATCATCGCCTTATTCTCGATGGAAATTTTTGGGTCGCTCGAACCGGCGCTCCTTGGCGTGATCTGCCCGAGGAGTTCGGCAAGTGGTCTAGCGTCTACCGTCAGCTCCGGCGTTGGACCTTGGCAGGGCTCTGGGAACAGATCATGGATGGTTTGAACGAAAGTGGCGCAGTTCAGGACGTGCTGCAAATGATCGACAGCCCCGTGGTTCGCGCGCACCATCAGGCAGCGGGCGCTAAAGGGGGACTCCGAGACAGGGTTTCGGCCGTTCGAGAGGTGGCTTCACGACCAAGATCCACCTCCTCGTCAATGCCGCCGGGTTGCCCATGAGAACCGAAATCACGCCAGGGCAAACGTCCGACTATCTGGGCTTTGAACTGGTCATGGCCGACAACCTGCCCCAGCCTAAGATATTGCTCGCAGATCGGGGTTATGACGCTGACGGCATTCGCAAGTCTATGGATGACCGCGGCGTTCGGCCCGTGATCCCCATGCGCCGGTCCCGCAAAAAGCGCATCGGTGTGGACCGTTCTTTATATCGGCTTCGAAACCTGGTCGAACGATGTTTCAACAAGCTCAAGAACGCCCGCAGGGTCGCAACCCGCTACGACAAGACAGCCGAGAGTTTCCTGGGCTTCGCCGACATCACGTCAATCCGCCTCTGGCTGCGCCATTTGTCAACATGACCTAACAAGCCCCAGCCGGCTGATCGCATCAAACTCGCTTAACGGAGCTTCTCGGCCACGAACTGCCCGACCGCCTGCTTGTTTTCCTCCCCAATCTCGACGTCGCCATCGTTAAGCAAATCCGCCAATGTCTGAGCACGCAAAGCATCCCGCCATAGCTTTTCGGCGGCCAGCATGCGCCTCTTTATGAAACAGTCCTTTTTGTATGCACAGGTGGCGTTTGTCGTAACACGACCTTTCTGGCGGATCTCCCGGCAAACATAGGCTGGACCGGGGCCATCGATGGCTTCGACCACATCCAGCATGGACACCTCTTCTGCTGGTCGCATCAATCTGTACCCCCCCCGTGGCCCGGGAATGGCTTCGGTCACCGCCGCGGCCGTCAAAGCGCGCAGATGCTTTAGAAGGTAACTTTCTGAAAGACCATGCAGCGCCGCAAGGTCTTTTCCGGATAGGACTTTGTCCTTTGGCAAGGCCGCCAGAATAGCCGCGCAGTGCAAGGCCGCTTCCACGCCATCTCCCAAACGTCGCATACGAAATCCTTCCTAAACCTGATCATCTACCCGTTTAACGGTTGCAAAACTTAATCATAGATATAATCTATCCATGATTCGACTGCACTATCACTCCCCGAAAGGACCACGTCAATGACAATGCGCTTCAACGTAGCAAAAGACACACCACAACTCTACAATGCCTTGTTGGCGCTAAACGCAGCTGTCGCCGAAGCTGATGTGGAGCCGCGTCTGATACACCTTATCAAAATCAGGGCTTCACAGATAAATGGTTGCGCGTTTTGCGTTGGCATGCACATCAAGGAAGCAGCGGATGACGGTGTGGGAGAGAATGTACTTCATCTGCTGCCCGTCTGGCAGGAATCCAGCGCGTTCAATGCGCGCGAAAAGGCCGCTCTTGCCTGGGCAGAGACGCTGACACTGCTGGCCGGCTCTGGCGTACCGGACGCCGCATTCGACGCGGCACGGGCGGAATTTTCTGAGCAAGAGTTGGCGGTGCTGACCGTGGCGGTTGGGGCAATGAACCTTTGGAATCGCATCGGCGTTGGCGCCCAGATGCCAGCCTGAACCGAAGGAAAAAGGATATATCATGTCAATCGATAACGTGCGCTCCACCAGCTTCGCATCGGTCGCAAGGCGCGCCGCCTCTTGGCGACGGCCATGGCGCCGTCTGTCCGGTGCTGTTTTCTGCTGCCTTGTTGTAATTGCTACCTTGCTGATCACAGTGGCAGCAGGGAACGCACATGACGCCAAACCCGGCATTGCCGGTGTTCAGCGAGAACTGCTGCGCCAAATGCCTTTGCCAGATTCTCCCGGCCGGTTCGTGACCGCTTTGACGATCGAACTTGCCCCCGGCGCAGTGGTCGGGCCGCATCGGCATGGTGGGTTCGTCTATGTCTACCTGCTTGAGGGCAGGATTCGCAGTCAGCTGGAGGGGCAAAACCCCGTAGAATATAGCAGCGGGCAAAGCTGGACTGAGCCAGCAGAAGTGCTGCACAGGCGGACGGAAAATCCCAGCACAACAGAGCCTGCGAAGTTCCTGGCGGTCATCTATAGCGATGCCGATGCGGTGATCACGCGCCCCGAAACAGACAATTAGCCAGGCCTGATTTTGCAGAATTTTCGGAATCGCACATCGTGACCGAAGATATATTCAATCCATCCCCGGCAACGCGCTGGTCGGCATGCATCCCAGCGGGAACTACTAGACGAAACTGAGCTTGGAACACTGTGGACAGACGGATGACCTCGAATCGGTCCTGACCGCGATCTTCCAAGCTCAGGATCTCGAATTGGCCAAGCCAATCTGTGGCTGCATCGTCCATAAATGCCGGCTAATTGCCCGCACATTATTGAGGTCATGTTGACAAATGGCGCAGCCAGAGGCGGATTGACGTGATGTCGGCGAAGCCCAGGAAACTCTCGGCTGTCTTGTCGTAGCGGGTTGCGACCCTGCGGGCGTTCTTGAGCTTGTTGAAACATCGTTCGACCAGGTTTCGAAGCCGATATAAAGAACGGTCCACACCGATGCGCTTTTTGCGGGACCGGCGCATGGGGATCACGGGCCGAACGCCGCGGTCATCCATAGACTTGCGAATGCCGTCAGCGTCATAACCCCGATCTGCGAGCAATATCTTAGGCTGGGGCAGGTTGTCGGCCATGACCAGTTCAAAGCCCAGATAGTCGGACGTTTGCCCTGGCGTGATTTCGGTTCTCATGGGCAACCCGGCGGCATTGACGAGGAGGTGGATCTTGGACGTGAAGCCACCTCTCGAACGGCCGAAACCCTGTCTCGGAGTCCCCCTTTAGCGCCCGCTGCCGGATGGTGCGCGCGAACCACGGGGCTGTCGATCATTTGCAGCACGTCCGGAACTGCGCCACTTTCGTTCAAACCATCCATGATCTGCTCCCAGAGCCCTGCCAAGGTCCAACGCCGGATCTGACGGTAGACGCTAGACCACTTGCCGAACTCCTCGGGCAGATCACGCCAAGGAGCGCCGGTTCGAGCGACCCAAAAAATTCCATCGAGAACAAGGCGATGATTGATAGGGTTGCGTCCGTTCGGGGCGCGGGTCGCTAAGATGAACCGTTCAAAAAAGGCCCATTCTTCGTCCGACATCAGGTCTCGTGCCAAGCTGGTCTCCATCGCAGATGGCAGCTTGAATCACGCCCAGCACCCGATGTGAATCCCTTTTGTCAACACGACCTAGGTCGAAGGGATTCTGCTGGAACGCGGCATCGACGTTTCCTACGAGTCGGTCCGACGCTGGACCAGCAAGTTCGGGTCGCTGATCGCGCGCAACTTGCACCGGCGGCAGGCCCGCCCCGGCGATGTCTGGCACCTGGATTAAGTTGTCGTGAAAATCGCAGGCGGATCTTTCTGGCTCTGGGGGGGGCGGTCGATCAGCATGGGGTAGTATTGGACGAAATACTTCAGACCAGACGGGACAAGCGCGCCGCAAGACGTCAGCTGGTCAAGGTATTGAAGCGACTTGGTTTTACCTCTGAACGGTTCGTGACGGACTCCGGCGGCTGCGAAGAGCAGAAAGCGCCATTTTCCAAATCCTGCAAAGCACACCTGGTTTCCGCCCAAAGACCACTGTCAGGAAGCTACGCCGCGCGATGTCCCTCAGAACTTGTTTGTTCACGCTGGTCCCTCCTTCGTCTGTCAGACAGATTAAAATCTGTTAGCCAAACTCAGAAATTCCATACATAACGCGTTCGCGCCTTCGGGCCAGTTGGTTTAAGTTTTCAGCCCGGTTATTCAAACCCTTGAGCGCGCGATGCTCGACCTCGGGCATGATCTTGCGCTTTGCGGCCGGGTATGAGCGAAGTTTATCAGTAATCAGAACCCGTAGCGGATACCCTGCTGCTTGCTCCTAAGGCAGGAACGCTGCCCTTTCGGATAGTCCCCTGGTTACGGTGCTGCGCCCCGCTGGCGTCAGAGGTGCAACGCGTGCTCCAGTGCGCGCAGGCAGGCTTCCTGGAGCCCTTCCGACTGGGTAGGATGGGCATGGATGGTTGCGGCGATGTCTTCGAGGCAGGCCCCCATTTCGATGGCCAGCGAGAAGGCCGCCGACATCTCGGAAATCCCGGCGCCCACCGCCTGAATGCCCAGCACCGCGTGATCGGCGTCGCGCCAGACGACGCGGATGAAGCCGTCCTCGCGCTCGGTCGTCATCGCCCGGCCATTGGCAGCAAAGGGAAACTCGGTGCTTTTGCCCTCAACCTCGCCAGGCAATGCGCCGCAGGTGACGATTTCGGGATCGGTGAAGCAGACGGCGGGAATGGCGCGCTTGTCCCACTCGACCGCGTGGCCCGCGACATGTTCGGCCACCATCTCGCCCTGCGCCATGGCGCGGTGGGCCAGCATCGGCTCACCGGTCACATCGCCGATGGCGTAGATGCCGCGCATCGAGGTCTGGCAGGTCTTGTCGATGCGGATGAATGGGCCGTTCAGGGTCAGTGCCAGCTCATCAACGCCGATGCCTTCGGTGCGCGGGCGGCGGCCGACGGTGACAAGGGCTTTCTCCGCCTGGATCTTGCCCTGGCTAGTGGTCAGAACGCCATCGGTATAGCCTTCGGCCTTGGCACCGGTGAGAACCTGTACACCCAGCGTTTCCAGCCTCTTGGCGACGGGCCGGGTCAGGGCCTGATCGTAAAGCGGCAGGATGCGGTCCTCGGCTTCGACCACAGTGACCTTGGCGCCGAGCTTGGCAAAGGCGGTGCCCAGCTCCAGCCCGATATAACCTGCGCCGACCACGGCTAGGCTCTCGGGCACCGCCTGCAGCGCCAGCGCCTCGGTTGACGACAGGATGTTGCCGCCGAAGGGCATCGAGGGTAGTGCCACCGGCGCCGAGCCAGAGGCGATCACGATGCGCTCGGCGCGGATCTGGGTGCTTTTCTCGCCCCGCTTGACTACTATGGTTTTGCCATCGAGGAATCGCGCGCGGCCCTCGAACAGGCGCACGCCCGCCTTGCGCATCAGCCCGTTCACGCCGCCGGTCAGCCGCTGCACGATGCCGTCCTTCCAGGCCACTGTGCGGCTGAAGTCGATTTGGGGCTTGCCTGCGGAGATGCCGAGCGGCCCCTCGGCTGCATAGGTCATCTTAAAAAACTCGTCGGCGGCATGGATCAGCGCCTTGGAGGGTATGCAGCCCACGTTCAGGCAGGTGCCGCCTGGCTTGGCTTCGTCCACCACGATGGTGTCGACGCCCAGCTGGCTGGCACGGATGGCGCAGACATAGCCGCCGGGACCGGCACCGATGATCAGCAGTTTACATTTCAGATCAGTCATTCAGCCCTCGACAAACAGCATTGCCGGAGATTCCAGCAGGGTTTTCAGTTTCTGCACAAACACCGCCGCATCCCAGCCGTCGACCACCCGGTGGTCGAAGGAGCAGGAGATGTTCATCATCTTGCGCGGCTGGAACTGCTGACCGTCCCAGACCGGGCGGATCTGCATCTTGTTGACGCCGACAATTGCCACCTCCGGGTGGTTGATGATCGGCGTGGTGGCAATCGCCCCCAAAGCCCCCAGCGAGGTGATGGTGATGGTGCCGCCCGACAGCTCCTCGCGCTTGATCGAGCCTTCGCGCGCGGTCTCGGCCAGGCGGGCCAGCTCGCCCGCGTTGTCCCACAGGCTGCCCGCTTCGGCGTGGTGCACAACCGGCACATTCAGCCCCTGCGGCGTCTGGGTGGCAACGCCGATATGCACGCCGCCGTGGCGGTGAATCACCCCGGCCTCGTCGTCGAAGCGCGCGTTCAGGCCGGGCTGCTCACGCACCGCCTCGACAATCGCGCGCATCAGGAAGGGCAGCAGCGTCAGCTTGGGGCGTTCGCCCTCGTGCTTTTTGTTCAACGCCGCGCGCAGGTCTTCCAGCGCGCCCATCTCCACCTCTTCGACGATGGTGATATGCGGGATCTGCCGTTTCGACAGCGCCATCTTCTCGGCGATCTTGCGGCGCATGCCGATGACGCGGATCTCCTCGACGCCGGTGTTGCGGCCGCGCTTCACGCTGCCCTGCTGAATGCCACCCGAGGCGATCCAGCTGTCCAAATCCTCGTGGCTGATGCGCCCGCCGGGGCCGCTGCCCGGCACATGGCGCAGATCCACCCCTTCGGAGCGCGCCCGCGCCCGCACCGAAGGTGCGGCCAGCGGCTTGGCGCCTTCCGGGCGCGGCAGCCGGTGGCCCGGTTTCTTGGCCGCTGGGGCAGGAGCTGCAAGCTCGGGGGCGGGCTTTTCCTCCGGCTCCGGTGCCGCCTCCGCCTCCTGCGGATCGGCGGGCTTGGTGGCAGCAGGCTTGGTCGGCTTCTCCGCTGCGGCGGCATCGGCACTCTCGTTGCCGTCGCCGTCGACCTCAATGCGGATCAGCACGGATCCGATCGCCATCATCTCGCCGATCTCGCCGCCCAGCTCCAGCACCTTGCCCGCCACGGCCGAGGGCACCTCGACCGCGGCCTTGTCTGTCATCACCGCCCCCAGAATGTCATCTTCGCGCACGATGTCGCCGGGCTTCACGTGCCATTCGGTCAGCTCGGCCTCGGCAATGCCTTCCCCCACATCGGGGAGGCGCATGGCAAAAACACCCATCGTTTCAGCCCTCCATCACTTTTTTCAACGCCTCGCCCACACGGTCCGGGCCGGGGAAATATTCCCACTCCTGCGCATGCGGATAGGGCGTGTCCCAGCCGGTCACCCGGATCATCGGCGCTTCCAGGTGGTAAAAGCAGTTCTCCTGCACCAGGCTCATCAGCTCCGCCCCGAAGCCGGAGGTGCGCGTCGCCTCATGCACGATCACGCAGCGGCCGGTCTTCTCGACAGAGGCGGTGATGGTGTCCAGATCCAGCGGCAGCAGCGTGCGCAGGTCGATCACCTCGGCATCGACGCCGGTGGCCTCGGCGGCGGCTTCAGCCACATAGACCATGGTGCCATAGGCCAGAACCGTCACATCCGCGCCTTCGCGGGTGATACTGGCCTTGCCCAGCGGCACGATCTCGTGCCCCTCGGGCACCTCGCCCATCGGGTGTTTCTTCCAGCTGGTCACGGGGCGGTCGTGGTAGCCGTCAAACGGCCCGTTATAGAGCCGCTTGGGCTCGAGGAAGATCACCGGGTCGGGGTCCTCGATCGCGGCCAGCAGCAGCCCCTTGGCGTCGCGCGGGTTGGAGGGCACCACCACTTTCAGGCCAGACACATGGGTGAACAGTGCCTCCGGGCTCTGGCTGTGGGTCTGGCCGCCAAAGATGCCGCCGCCGGTGGGCATGCGGATCACCAGCGGGCAGGTGAAATCGGCGTTGGAGCGGTGCCGCAGCCGCGCCGCCTCCGAAACGATCTGATCATAGGCCGGATAGACATAGTCTGCGAACTGGATCTCGATCACCGGCTTCAGCCCATAGGCGGCCATGCCGATGGCGGTGCCGACGATGCCGGATTCATTGATCGGAGTATCAAAGCAGCGCGATTTTCCGTATTTCTGCTGCAGCCCTGCCGTGCAGCGGAACACGCCGCCGAAAAAGCCGACATCCTCGCCAAAGACGACAACCCGATCGTCGGCCGCCATGGCCACGTCATGGGCTTCGCGGATGGCTTCGATCATGGTCATGCTGGCCATCTCAGTACCCCGCTTCCTGACGCTGCCGGATCAGATGCGGCGGCATCGTCTCGTAAACACCCTCGAACATGTCGCGCGGGCTGGGGGCATTGCCATCGCCGAGCGTGCCGATGGCCTCGGCCTGCTTCTGGGTGCGCACGATTTCGTCCAGAATTTCCGCCTCGGCCTGCGTGTGGCGCTCATCGCTCCACTCGCCGATGGTAATGAGGTGGGTTTTCAGGCGCTCGATCGGATCGCCCAGCGGCCAGGCCGCGGCTTCGCGCCGGGAGCGGTAGGCGGCGGGATCGTCGCTGGTGGAATGGCCGCCGGCGCGGTAGGTGACATGCTCGATCAGCGTTGGCCCGTGGCCGCGGCGCGCCCGTTCGCAGGCCCATTTGGCCACCGAATGGACAGCTAGATAGTCGTTGCCGTCGACCCGGATCGACGCGATGCCAAAGCCATGCCCGCGGGCCGCGAAAGTGCCGACACCGCCGCGGGCGATGCCTTGGAAAGTGGAAATGGCCCATTGGTTGTTGACGATGTTCAGCACCACAGGCGCGTCGTAGGTCGAGGCAAAGACCATGGCGGAGTGAAAGTCGCTCTCGGCGGTGGAACCGTCGCCGATCCAGCCGCTGGCGATTTTGGTGTCGCCTGAAATCGCCGAGGCCATCGCCCAGCCGACCGACTGCACGAACTGGGTGCCGAGATTGCCGGAGATCGAGAAGAACCCGTGCTCCTTCGAGGAATACATGATCGGCAGCTGGCGGCCATGCAGCGGGTCGTCGGCATTGGAATAGATCTGGTTCATCATAGTAAGCATCGGATAGCCGCCCGCAATCAGCAGCCCGGCCTGCCGGTAGGTCGGGAAATTCATGTCGCCCGGTTTCAGCGCTTTGGAAAAGGCGCAGGACACCGCCTCCTCCCCGAGGTGCTGCATGTAGAAGCTGGTCTTGCCCTGGCGCTGCGCATTCAGCATGCGGGCGTCGAAGGTGCGCAGGGTCAGCATGTGGCGCAAGCCTTCGCGCAGCTCATCCGCGCTTTGCTCGCCGGCCCAATCACCCACCGCCTCGCCGTCCTTGTTCAGCACGCGGACGATGGAAAAGGCCATTTCGCGGATCGTGTCGGGATCCACATTGACTGGCGGGCGCTTGACCGCCCCGGCGTGCGGGATTTCAAAATCCGAGAAATCAGGCGTGACGCCCGGACGGCAGCCGGGCTCCGGCACGTTCAGCGATAGCGGCGGGAAGTCTTCACTCATGCGGCACCTCTCATTTCCGGGCATGACCGGGCATCGCGACTGAAAACGAAAGCGGCGCGGTACCGGTCTCCCCAGCTTAGCAAAGCCCATTGGCTGAAAAGCCTCAATTTGAGAGAGGATGCCATAAATTTGAGGTGAAAATCACCAATAATGACGAAATCTTGGTGGCTTCCAGGCATTGTCATGTCTGGATGGCGCCCGTTTGGCAATGCTGGATTTCAGGGATGTTGAAGCTCGGCGGGTCAGGTGCAGTCATGTCTTCAGCCTTTGTTTGCGGCTCACTTTGAACGCTGGCCCTGATTTTGTCCGCTTGAGCTGATCCCGATCACATCAGTGCGCTGTAAATGCGCCAGACTGCACTGCCATTTGTGGACAGCTCCTGATTTGCAAGAGTTTTCTTTGTGATTTTGCTCTTTATGCATAGCGGTCATTTGTCCGGCCTGTTTGCGCGGTACATATGCCGCTGGCCGTGATGAAGTCCGCGAACCGGATCCCTATCAAGTTGCCGGACTATGACGTCCTGGCAATGCCCCGGCGTGTTCCTTGCTCGCAACAGCAACCGCAACCGTGGCTTTGTGGACATCCAGGCCTAAGAACATAAAATATTCCATTTGGTCTGGCCCCAATCCTAAGGCGCTACCCCTGACAATTTAATACAACCCTCGAACAGAGAATGCCGCGGGAGAGGTTACCGGCCCAGTCAATTGGCGGTCCCGATCAACTGACCTAATTGGCACCTTTCCAACCCTAAACAATCAATTCGTGATTGGCGCGTGGTAGAAACAGCCGCTTCCAGATCACAAAGATCGCGGGGATGAGCAGAAGCGTCAGCAGCGTTGCGGTGGCCATTCCGCCAACCATGGGTGCAGCAATCCGCTGCATAATTTCAGAGCCGGTTCCACTGCTGTACATCACCGGAATCAAGCCTGCATAAATGGTCGCTACGGTCATCACTTTGGGCCGGACCCGAAGCAGGGCGCCTTCAAAGACAACCTCTTCGATGTCCAAGCTTGTCAGGTCACGGCGCTCGGCACTGGCCGCCTCAACCCGGTTATTCCAGGCAACGTTGAGATAGAGCAGCATGACAATTGCCGTCTCAACCGCAACCCCGGCCAGTGCAATGAACCCGACCATTACTGCCACGGAAATATCAAACCCAAGATACCAGGTCAGCCAAAGCCCGCCCGCCAGGGCCACCGGCAAGGCCGCCAATATGATTGCGACCTCAGTCACACGGGAGAAGGCCAGGAACAGCATCAGGGTGATGATCAGCAATGTGGCCGGGGCTACCAGTGTCAATCTTTCCTGCATGCGCTGGATATATTCGTACTGCCCCGACCAGGTCAGGGAATACCCCGGCGGCAGCGTGACGGCCTCTGCCACCCGGGCACGGGCCTCATCCACATAGCCGCCGAGATCACGCCCTGCAATGTCGATGAAGACTAATCCGGTTGGCCGGGCATTTTCGGATCGGATCATGCTGGGGCCATCGACGATGCTGATTTCGGCCACTGCGCCCAGAGGAATATGGGCGCCTGATGGCGTCACCACCGGCAGATTGCGGATTTTTTTCCGGGCTGTCGCGCCATTCCTGAGGATAGCGCAAGTTGATCGGGAACCGCTCCAGGCCTTCGACGCTTTCGGACACTTGCAAGCCGCCAATGGCGGTCTGAACAACGTCTTGGATCTCATGCACGCTCATCATGTAAAGCGCCGCGGCCTTGCGATCGATATCGATCTCGACAAAACGGCCGCCGGCGGGACGTTCCGCATAGGCAGAGACGGTGCCTTCGATATCCGATACGGCGCGCTCCATTTCGATCCCGATACCTTCGATGACCGAAAGATCCGGACCCGGCACCTTTACCCCCACCGGGCTTTTGATGCCGGTTGCCAGCATGTCGATACGGTTTTTAATCGGCTGGATCCAAACGTTGGTTACGCCTGGAACCTGCACAATCCGGTCCAATTCGCGTCGGATGAGCTCCAGTGTCATGCCTTCGCGCCACTCAGACTCAGGTATCAGCTGGATCATCGTCTCCAGCATTGTCAGCGGCGCCGAGTCCGTCGCAGTGTCGGCACGGCCCAGCTTGCCATGCACAGACTGGACCTCTGGAACCGCGGCAATCAGACGGTCGGTCTGCTGCAGCACCTCGCGCGCCTTGCCGATCGATACGCCGGGATAGAGCGACGGCATATATAGCAGATCGCCTTCGTTCAGCTCTGGCATGAATTCGGTTCCGATGCGCTGCAGCGGCCAAGCCATGGACACAACCAGGGCCATGGCCAGGGCAGAAGTTGCCCAGGGCCAGGCGACAGCGGCGTCAAGAAACGGCCGGTAGAGCCAGATAACCAGACGGTTCAGCGGGTTTTTGCGTTCGGGGAGAATCCGCCCGCGCACAAGATAGCCCATTAGAACCGGCACCAGTGTAATCGACAAAATAGCCGCGGCGGCCATGGCATAAGTCTTGGTGAATGCTAGCGGTTTAAACAGCCGGCCCTCCTGGCTTTCCAGCACAAACACCGGCAGAAAGCTAACCGCGATAATCGCCAGCGAGAAAAACAGCGCAGGCCCCCACTTCAGTGGCGCATTCAGAGACAATCCGCCATCTGTTCTCGCGGGTTACCGGCTCTTTCTCAATGCGCCGGTGCATCGCCTCGATCATAACGATGGCCGCATCGACCATGACACCGATCGCAATCGCAATACCGCCCAAGGACATAATGTTGGCATTCACGCCCTGCAGCTTCATGACGATGAAGGCGGCAAAGATGCCCAGCGGCAGCGACAGCGTAATCACCAGAGACGACCGCAGGTGCAAAAGAAAGGCGCCACAGACCAGGATCACCACAATCAATTCTTCGGTCAATTTGTGTCAAAGGTTTTCCACCGCCCGCTCAATAACACCGGACCGGTTGTAGGTGGTCACAAGCTCCACGCCTTCGGGGAGGTTCGGACGGATTTCCTCGATCAGGGCTTCGCCGGCCTTAATTGTGGCCAGAGCATTACCGCCCCAGCGCAGGATCACGACCCCGCCGACGGCATCGCCTTCGCCATTAAACTCGCCGACCCCGCGGCGCATTTCCGGGCCAAACCGGATTTCGGCCACATTACCCAATGTGATGGCGGCACCGCGCGCATTGACCATCAGAGGCGCAGCAGCGATATCGGCAAGTTCGTCCACATATCCTGTGGAGCGGACCATATATTCGGCCTCGCCCATCTCGATCACGCTGCCCCCGGTTTCCCGATTGGCCTGTTGGATGGCCTTTTTGGCAGCGCTAAGCGGCACATTGTAGGCGCGCAGCTTATTCGGATCGACAACCACCTGATACTGCTTGACCATGCTGCCGATTGTCGCGACCTCAGAGACGCCTTGGACGGTTTGAAGTTCGTATTTGAGGAACCAGTCCTGCAGCGTTCGGAGCTGTGCAAGGTCGTTTCGGCCTGTGCGGTCGATCAATGCATATTGATAGATCCAGCCGACACCGGTGGCATCTGGGCCGATTTGCGGCACCACCCCCTCGGGCAGGTTCGCCGAGATCTGCCCCAGGTATTCCAGCACCCTGGTACGGGCCCAGTTTGGATCAGTGCCCTCGTCGAACACGATGTAGACATAGCTGTCGCCAAAAAATGAAAACCCGCGCACGTCGGTCGCCCCCGGCACCGCCAGCATCGCAATGGCAACCGGGTAGGTGACCTGATCCTCGATCACCTGCGGCGATTGCCCAGGGTAGGAGGTTTTGACGATCACCTGAACGTCGGACAGATCCGGAATAGCGTCAACCTCAGTTGAGCGCAGCGCCCAGACCCCTGCCAGTGCAATCATCAGCGACACCGCAAGCACGATCATCCGGTTGGCAATTGAAAGGCGGATAATTGCAGCAATCATTGATCTGCCTCCTTCATTGGGGCTGTACCAACCAGCGTCAGCATATCGGACGCAGCGCGGGTCATCAGAAGAACGCTCTCTTACCCCAGCTTGAGATCCTCAACCGCCATTTCAGGCGAAATTGCGAAATTCATCGTCATGCCTGGCATGCCAATCTCGGCAATTGGGCCGTGGGTAATATTTGCAGTGGATGCTTCCAGGTCGATCTTATTGATCGCGCCCAAAACACGGATGGGCGAGTTTGCCGGCTCAGCTGAGGACAAGACCAGAGTCATACCGTCTTCCCGCAGAAACGTCAGCATCATGTCCTTGTTTGTCGCCAGCGTGGCTGCATCGAGTGTTTCAGCCAAGGTGAAATCCATAGTCATGGCTGGCATGCCGAACTCAGGGATCGGGCCGTGGCTGATCGTTGCCTTACGCTGGGCAGTAACAATTTGCTTGATTTGACCCGCTGCAACAATTGGCGCCGCGCCCTCTTCGGCGGTCTCCATTGGCGGCTCTGCTGCAGCAGCTGGCTGATTTGACTCCGGTTTGGCCTCGTCCGGTGAACGAACAGCCACAACGATGTAGAGACCGTCTTCACCTTTGGCGAGATCGAAGGCCACAGCTTCCCCGAGCGGAATGGCATCCTGATCCACGCCGGAAACGGACATTTCCATTTCCATAGCCGACCAGCCCAATTCCGGGATCGGATCGTGCCGTAATGCCAGCTTACCATCATTGGTGACCGCATCAATGACGCCTATGGCGGTGGCCACAACGCCATCATTGGAGCCGAGGTCAATCAGCGACAGACGCCCATCAGCGCCACGGGCCGCACGGAAAGCCACCTCCTGGCCTGCCGTCAGATGGCCGATTTCCAAATCGGCCCGCACTGGGAATTGTGATACCATGGCTGGCCAGCCGAGACTGTCGAGCTCATCATGCTGAACCGTCGCCAGACGTGCTACCAGGTCCAGCGCCACAAGGACCCCTTCGCCGCGGGCGGGTTCCACATCGGTTGGTGCCATTCTGATAAAGCCTGCCGACAGCGCGCTTTCGCTGTCGATCAGAAACTGCGCCGAGGCCACCACTACTTCGCCGGGGGCCAGACCCTGGATGACTTCTGTCCGGTTGCCGTCCCCGAATGTGCCCCGCAATCCGGTTGTGATCAGGCGTGGCTTGAAAGTGCCCTTGGCGGTCTTGAGAATGACCCGCTCGGAGTGGCCAGTTCGGATGATGGCCTCGTTCGGAACTGTCACCGCAGAGCGTGTTTGCCGCGGTGACAGCGCGACAGTGCCGAACATGTTCGGCTTCAGCAGCCCTTCAGTATTGTCAAAACGCAGCCGCACCGGCAGCGTGCGGGTGGTGGCATCCAATTCGGGATAAATTTAGTCTACTTTTCCTTCAAAGACCCGGCCCGGCAAATGCTTAAACCGGGCTTTGGCTTCCATCTCAGTGGACAAGCGGGCCAGATCCTTCTCGAAAACGTCAGCGACGAGCCATTCACTTGACAAATCAGTCAAGGAGACAGACCTGATGTCGGGTTCCAAGAACATTCCGTCGGCGGCCTTCACAGAGAGCACTATGCCGTTTTGCGGTGCGTATACCCGCAGCCTGCGGGCCAAGTTGCCGGAGCGGGCAATTTCATAGATCTGCTGCTGCGAAACACCTAGACTGCTCAGCTTTCGTTTTGCCACATCTACGATGCGCTGGTCTCCGGCTTCAATTGCGCGCACAAAGTCGGCGCTGGAGGATCCGATTTCCTGGGAGAACATCTCAAACAGCAGCTCGGCCTTGGAAACCCGGTCTCCAACCGCAAGCGTTCTTAACTGTTCGATCCAGCCTTCGACGCGGGTGTGCACGTGGCTGGTCAGATGTTCGTTGTAGCCGATAAAGCCAACGGTTTCGATCCGTTCAGAAAGGGGTTCAACCTGGGCCAGGGCGGTGCGCACGCCAATGGCATTAATTTCCGCAGCCGACAGCTGGACCTCGGCAGGGTCGCCTGAAGGCTCCTGGCCAGCGTAAACCGGGACCAGGTCCATACCCATCGGTGATTTTCCGGGTCCGTCCCGGCGGAAATTCGCATCCATCGGTGCAACCCAATAAAGGATTTCGGCACCGGCACCCCCGCCTGCGGCGGTCGCATCCAGGTAGTGTCTCTCCCCCAGCGCCCCGATCGCCAGGCCGGAACCCAAAGTTAATAAAAGCAATGCAGCATAACGTCCGCGCATTTGAACCTCGCCCGGGCGGTCCTTCGCCCATGTCAAATTTTCAGCAATTCAGTAGATCGCGCGCAAGCGCGCGGGATGTGTCCGGTCAAGCGAGCCTGGGCGGTCGTTCAACTTTTTGCAGCAAGGGAAGAATGCGAAAAACGGCTTCACGGTTCGCAAATACCGGGCCAACGAGCCGGTATTTCGAGACCACCGAAAAGGCGCTGGTCAGCATAAGAGCGCTGCAAAAAAGTATCAAACAATTCCCTACGGTACTATGATCGTGACACGGCATCCCCTGCTCGGCGGCCATATCCGTATCACTCCTGAAAGCAGTTGGCAGACCAGCTATATCTGTGGCCAGATCCATGCCAATGACCGGCACCCCGGAGGGCCGCTGATCATGCATCGTGCACAAAGGGATCAATGACACGGCTGTCAATTTCAACAGAATGAAAAAAACCGCCACAGCAAGGAGCGCAAGCTGCACTATGTTCAGTTTGAAACTATGTCTGCTGGCCTCAGTCATGATCCCGAGATATCCATTCTCCGGGGAAGTACAAATAACGTCGCTGTGTTTGAACCGAGATCCTTTGTAGGGCTCTACCGCAAACGTTTTGGCGGTGTGAGCGATACCTGAACCGCGACTCCTATAGCCTCTGAGGGTAGGGGCATCGGCCCAACTCTGCCAATTCGAGAACCGGGATTCCGGCGTTGCTGCGGGAGAGACGGGACACTGGCCCCCTTCATTCCTTTTGACCTCTGAACCCACGCCAATTATGAACCCCCAACGTTTTCTGCCGTTGCTCCTCAGCTCGCCCATTGCGCGCAGAGCCTAGACCTCTGCGCGCAATGAATATTTAAAAGCGGCAGTTTATCGATTTAGGCGGCATTGTTCGCAGAGGTCTAGTCAAACTTCTGAAACGGTTTGTCGACCGGCGTTTTTGCAAGATGGTTGGTGTAGTTCGACATTACCTTCTGCGCATAACCCAAGATGATGTCGAGGATGTTCTGCCGGGTGAAGCCTGCATCGAGAAAAGCCTGCACGGATGCCTCAGTCAGGTTGCCGCGTTCGCGCACGATCTTGAGCGTGAAGTCGCGCAGAGTTTCGAGACGGGCGTTCGGCAGCGGTGTCTGATTGCGCAGAGCATCGGTTATTTCCAGGTCGACCTTCATGCCGTGGGCAATGGCGGTATGGGCTGGAACGCAGTAACTGCAAGTGTTCTCGACATTGATGGTCTGCCAGACAACGGTCAGTTCATCCTTGCCGAAACTGGAATTCTGAAACAATTCATGCACGCGCTGATAGGCCTCAAGCAACTGGGGCGACTCGGCCATGACCGCATGCAGGTTTGGGATCATGCCAAATGCGGCCTTGGAATTCTCCAAAAGCGGCTTAGACGCTTCAGGCACGGTGGTTTCGTCATGAAGGGTGAAATCTGTCATCGTTGGTCTCCGTTGCAATGATGCTAACCCGAGTCAGGAGCCCGGATCGCGAGAACTGATGTAAGGAGTTTGAGTGATCACTCAACCATAGACTTGAACAATCACTCAATCTTGAAGCCAAGATCCCGAAGAAGCCGGGACATTTCCGTTGGCGCGCTTTATTCTGTGGTTATGAAACGCGCGCGCCCTTATGACCGAGACTCCGCATTGAATGCTGCAATGAACTTGTTCTGGAGAAAAGGTTATCACGCCACATCTTTGAAGGACCTTGAATTCGCGCTGAACATGAAGCCGGGCAGCATTTACGCTGCCTTTCACAGTAAGGAGGCGCTCTTTTTGGCGTCGCTCGAGCGGTATATGCAGGTTAACCAGGTTCGTCTCGGTGAATTGCTGGCCGGAACGGGGTCTCCGCTGGCCGCTCTTGCCGAATTTCTGCGCAGCTTCGTGTATCCGGCAAACGAGGCCCGAGGACCGCAGGTCTGCATGATTGTCAAGTCTATGTTAGAGGCGACAGACGCAGATAAAGCAATTGCAGAAGCCGCCCGCACCTATTTGGACAATATGACCGGCGAGATCATCGCGCTTTTCCGCGCTGCGCAAGACAGTGGCGAGCTGCCGGGCGACGCCGATGCGGTGCTTCTGGGGCGGCGCTATCTTCTGAACCTCACGGCCCTGCGCATCGAGGCGCAGTGGACAAGGTGTGGCGCTGAGCTAAAGCAGCTGGCGGAGAGCATGGCGCAGGAGGTTGAGGCCCTGGCTATACGTTCTTCCGAAAACTGATACCGGTGCCGGATCACACCAGCTGAAACGCCTGGAAGGCAAGACGTCCGGTAGGGATTGCCAACAAGTTTGCTAATGGACATTAGCATAGGCAGCCGGGATGAAGATGCCTTGCACGATGCCTGGCCTTCAAGGCTACCGTTTTCCTCGCGAGCTCGTCACACCCAGCTCCTTGGCAACACCGGTTTGTGTGGCACCAGGCTTATATAGCCTAGACCGCGTTGCACGAATAGCGCCCGGGCCGCAATTGCCCCTTTCCCCGGCTCGTTATGCGACACGCTGATAGGCTGCACGACCGAGACGGGTCATGCGGTTGAGGGCGTTGACAGCGATGCGGGCTTCGGTTGCCTGGGTCTCCATGTTGCAGCTGCGCAGTTCCTGTCCGATGAGCTGTTTGTAGCGCCCGATCTGGGCCTCGCCGCGCGATCTCTGACCATAACCGGTGGCCTTCTGCCATGCCATTCGGCCAGTTTCGGTTATCATGTCGATATGAGCGTTGCGTGCCTGGCAATTTCCGGGAACAGCGTTCTTCGGCGGCGGAATGATCAGTTCGACATCCGAGCCAAACGCCTGCCGGATTGTCACGCCGGTTGGTACACCATCATAAGCCCCGTCTCCGATGAAACGGCGCACCCGACCGGACACCTCGGCAAGAAGGTCGGGCAAAGCGCCTGTGTCCCCGACATGCTGGGGTGTCAGGCAGGACGCCACAAGCTCGCCGCTCTCCAGATCGAAGCCTATATGCAGTTTGCGCCATATCTTACGGGCCTTCGGCAGCCCGTGCTTCTCCCGCATCCACTCGCGGCCACCGTGGACACGCAGCCCTGTGCTGTCCACAACCAGCGCGATCGGACCACTGGCTGTCCGGGTGTCAGGCGCGATCTGAAGCGATGGCGAACGCCGGCAAAGCGTCGAAAAATCTGACACGGGGAGGTCCGCCTGCATGAGCCGCAGCAAACTGCGGACAAAGCCCTGCGTTTGGCGAAGCGGCAAGCCGAACACGGCGCGCAGGGTCAAGCAGGTCTCGATCGCCAGATCAGAATATCGTTGTTGACCACCGCGCTTGCCAGAGCGCACTGCGCACCACCGAGACACCGCGTCTTCGCTGAACCAGACCGTTACGTCACCACGCTGGCGGAGCGCCTCATTGTATTCGGCCCAGTTCGTCACACGGTACTTTGGCTTCGCAAACTTATCCCGCCGCGACGCGTTGAATTTGAAAGGCATCCCAGCATCCCGCAGTCAAATCGAAGGACCAGCTACGCATCGGAAACGATTTGTGCAACACGCTCGCGATGATGGGACCGAGGCAGGAAGCACAGGCGTCACTGTTTTTGAGTTCTCGCTTGAGGATCATGTGCCTCAAGACCACCTGCTTCGATCCATTGATAGTTTTTTCGATGTGAGCGGCATCCGAGGCCACTGGGCGGACTTCTATAGCCATACTGGTCGTCCATCAGTCGATCCTGAGTTGCTGATCCGCATGCTGCTGGTCGGGTATCCCCGGGCCGGTCCCTGCGCATTGGCGGGTAGATCAGGCGTCGGTGTTCAGTTCTGCTGAGGGCACTGATTCACGTTGCGGACCGGTGCCAGGTTAAGTTCAACAGCAAGGCATAGCTGCAACGCCCAATTAATCGGCACTTGAACCGAAAAACTATTTAAACTTCGGCGAACAGATAAATTTCATCGGTCGCGACACAAAGAAACCTTCACGACGGGCGCCGCAGCGCAGCATGGTAGATTCACACAAAGGTTGCGCCGGATACCTCCTTCCATCCTGTGCAGCGGAAAAGAAGTCCAACAGGGCGTGGCCGGGCAGTGGTTTGCCCGGCCAGGTCACTTGTTCACAGCCAAATTCACATAGGCTGACCTGGTAAAGGCAGGACTGGCGTGTTGAGCAGACCCCGGGCGTGTGTCCCGGTTCGATCAGCATCCAACGCAAAAACCGCCGTTCACTTCGATTTGCCCTGTATTCGTACAAATTTGGAGTTTCATAGTGCTGCTGCAGCAGGCCGGTCAGCGCAGTCTCTCTAACGCCCAAATGGCAGGCACATCTTGATGCAGCCTGTCAATTTTCAGGCAAGTCTGCCAGTCCTGAACATACATCCTAGCTGGCAACTGGAAAAACCTCAAAGCACCCGGCCCAATGAAGCTACAAACTTCCCGGGAGCCTGAGCATCACCGCATCGTCAGCCATAAACCATTGCCCAGCCTTGCCCCGCGCGATCGCCAGAGCAGAGGTTTCCGCGCATGTGCGGGACGGCTGTTCGAGGCTGAAGACGCTGCATCAATCCGGAGCGCTGAAGCTGCTGTTTCCGCAGGGCCGTCCGGATGTCGAGGCGGTTGCGGTCAATACCGCTGGCGGCATCACCGGCGGGGACGATTTCCGGCTTGCAGCCACCGCCCATGCGGAGGCCGGCTTGACGGTTACCACCCAGGCGGCAGAACGCATCTACCGGGCGCTGCCGGGCCAGACCGCCAGGGTGGAAACCCGGCTCTGCGCCAAGGCCGGCGCCAGGCTGAACTGGCTGCCGCAGGAAACCATTCTGTTCAACGGCTGCGCCCTGCACCGCCGCCTGATTGCGGAGCTGGAACCCGGTGCGCAGTTTTTGCTGATTGAACCGTTTGTCTTCGGCCGCGCTGCAATGGGCGAAACACTTACGCATGCGACGGTCCGCGACCGGATCGAAATCCGGCGCGGCGGCAGTCCTATCTACCTCGATGCCACGGCGCTTGCCGGAGATGCCGCCGCTATGCTGCAGCGGCGCGCAGTTGCGGGCGGCGCCGGCGCCATGGCTTCACTTGTGCTGGTGGCGCCGGAGGCCGAAGTGAAGCTTGATCCGCTGCGCCGGATGCTGCCGGAGACCGGAGGCGCCTCCTTGCTTGGGCCGGATCTTCTGGTGCTCCGCCTGCTTGCCCGGGACGGTTTTGCCCTGCGCCAATGCCTTGTTCCGGTGCTGGAGCGGCTGCTGTCCGCGGGGCTGCCGCGCACATGGATGCTTTGAAGAAGGAGGAGCGGATGAACCTGACCCCGCGCGAAAAGGACAAGCTGCTTATCGCCATGGCTGCCGAAGTCGCCCGCAAGCGGCTGGACCGCGGCGTCAAGCTGAATCACCCGGAAGCGATTGCGCTGATTTCGGATGCGGTGGCCGAGGGCGCCCGCGACGGCCGCACGGTGGCTGAGATGATGGAGGCCGGCGCCCAGGTGGTCAGCCGGGATCAATGCATGGAAGGGGTGCCCGAAATGATCCGCGATGTGCAGGTCGAGGCCACATTTCGCGATGGCACCAAGCTGGTGACCGTTCACCAGCCTATCCGTTGAACCCCCGCCCGGTGCCGGACGCCCCGAACCACCCCAAGACAGGAGAAAGCATGATACAACCAATACCCGTTACCGTCGCGGTTAGCGCTCTTGCGGCGGGTCCCGCCCTGGCTCACGGCGGAGCGCATGTCCATCCGCATGAGGTCGGCCTCTGGCTTGTCTTTGCAGTGCTGGCGGCGCTTGCCGCAGGCGCAGTTCTGGCCTGGAGGCGGAAGTGATCCCGGGTGAGCTGTTCCCGGCCGGAGGCAGCCTGACGCTGAATGCGGGCGCCGAAGCCACCACTCTGATGGTCGCCAATACCGGCGACCGGCCGGTCCAGGTGGGCAGCCATTACCATTTTGCCGAGGCTAACCCGGCGCTGGATTTCGACCGGGCGGCGGCCCGCGGGCGGCGGCTCGACATTGCTGCAGGCACCGCCGTGCGGTTCGAGCCGGGGCAGCGGCGCGAGGTGCAGCTGATCCTGATCCTCGGCAGGCGCCGTGTGTTCGGGTTCAACCGGAAAGTCATGGGAGTGCTCTGACATGCCGGTACAGATTCCGCGCAGCGATTACGCGGCCATGTACGGCCCTACCACCGGCGACCGGCTGCGGCTGGCGGACACCGATCTGATCATCGAGGTGGAGCGCGACCTCACCACCTATGGCGAGGAAGTGAAGTTCGGCGGCGGCAAGGTGATCCGCGACGGCATGGGGCAGGCGCAGGCAACCCGTGCCGAGGGGGCCGTGGATACCGTCATTACCAACGCGCTGATCCTGGACTGGACCGGCATCTACAAAGCCGACGTGGGCCTCAAGGACGGGCGCATTGCCGCCATCGGCAAAGCGGGCAACCCGGACACCCAGCCGGGTGTTGGTATCATCGCCGGCCCTGGAACCGAGGTGATCGCGGGCGAGGGGCGCATCCTGACGGCTGGCGGTTTTGACAGTCACATCCACTACATCTGCCCACAGCAGATCGAGGATGCGCTGCATTCGGGCATCACCACCATGCTTGGCGGTGGCACCGGTCCGGCGCATGGCACGCTGGCAACGACCTGCACACCCGGCCCCTGGCACATCGGCCGCATGCTGCAGGCTGCGGATGCCTTCCCGATGAACCTCGCCTTTGCGGGCAAGGGCAATGCTTCGCTTCCAGCTGCACTGGAGGAACAGATCAACGCCGGCGCCTGCGCGCTGAAGCTGCACGAGGACTGGGGCACCACGCCCGCCGCCATTGACTGCTGCCTCGGCGTTGCCGATGCGATGGATGTGCAGGTGATGATCCACACCGACACGCTCAATGAATCCGGGTTTGTCGAGCACACTGTGAAGGCCATGAAGGGCCGCACAATCCACGCCTTTCATACGGAAGGCGCCGGCGGCGGCCATGCCCCGGACATCATCAGGATCTGCGGCGAGGAGCATGTGCTGCCGTCCTCCACCAACCCCACGCGCCCCTTTACCGTCAATACGGTCGAGGAACACCTCGACATGCTGATGGTCTGCCACCATCTGGACAAGTCGATCCCCGAAGACGTGGCCTTCGCCGAAAGCCGCATCCGGCGCGAGACCATCGCGGCGGAGGATATCCTGCATGACATGGGCGCATTCTCGATCATCGCTTCAGACAGCCAGGCCATGGGCCGGGTCGGCGAGGTGATCATCCGCACCTGGCAGACCGCAGACAAAATGAAGAAACAACGCGGGCGCCTGGCGGAGGAGAGCGGCGGGAACGACAACTTCCGCGTCCGCCGGTACGTGGCGAAATACACTATCAACCCGACGATAGCGCATGGGATCAGTCACGAGCTTGGTTCCATCGAAGCGGGCAAGCGCGCCGATCTGGTGCTGTGGAACCCGGCGTTTTTCGGCGTGAAGCCTGAAATGGTTCTGATGGGCGGCACCATCGTCTGCGCCCAGATGGGTGATCCCAATGCCTCGATCCCGACACCGCAGCCGGTCTATTCCCGGCCGATGTGGGGCGCCTATGGTCGCTCGGTCGAACATACCGCCGTCACTTTCGTGTCGGAGGCGGCACAAGCTGCGGGCATCCGCGGCAGCCTCGGGCTGGCCAAGCAGACCGTGGCAGTGAAAAACACCCGCGGCATCGGCAAATCCGCACTCAAGCTCAATACCGCGACCCCGCGGATGGAGGTCCACCCGGAAACCTATGAGGTGCGGGCGGACGGCGAGCTGCTGACCTGCCGTCCTGCCGCGGAGCTGCCAATGGCCCAGCGTTATTTCCTGTACTGAAATTGAGCACCGGGAGAAAAACATGAGTAAAGTCACAGCACCGCGCCACGTTCGCGGCAATCAGGCGGCGAAAAACCTGGCCCGCTTTGCCGACCTGGCATACCCTATGCGTCAGAGGGAGGAGCTCACTGGAAAAGGAGTGATCTCCAATGGCAGAAATCTCACACATTATCACCGGCAGGCCGGAGTTAGCGGGCATCCTGCGCCGCTGTTTTGCGGCTGTGGGCAATGCATTGGTCGCTATTGCGGAAGCGGATTCACGCATGCGTGCCGCGCGGCAGTTGAACGCGATGAGCGACGAGGAACTTGCCGAACGGGGCCTGAGGCGCGAGGACATCGTGCGCCATATCTTCTCAGACAGGTTCTACATTTGAGGCCGTTGGCCGTCGGCACAGGAGCGTACGGATGAACGCGCCTATGCTGACTGCCCGGGCATATCATGGCCATGCTCATGCCGCCGCCCCGGTGGACCAGGTGGTGCTGGACTATGAAGCCAGGTTCCTGCGCCGCAAGGTGCTGCAGACCGAAGGCGGCGACCACCTGCTGGTTGACCTTCCGCAGACCACCTCGCTGGAGCACGGCGGCGTGCTGGTTCTGGAGGACGGCGGTGAAATCGCCGTCGCAGCCGCAGCTGAGCCGCTGCTGCAGATCACCGGAGATGGGCTGTTGCGGCTGGCCTGGCATATCGGCAACCGCCACACCCCCTGCCAGATCGAGGATATGCGGCTGCTGATCCGCCAGGACCACGTGATCCGCGCAATGCTGGTGCAACTTGGCGCCACAGTGGAAGAGGTGACGGAGCCCTTCACCCCCGAAGGCGGCGCCTATGGCCACGGGCGGACCCATTCCCACGAACACGGCCATTCCCTTCATCACGGTCCGGAGCACAGCCATGAGCATTAATCCCGGGCCAGTGGTGCTGCTGCAGTGGCTGTCTCCGGCTTATCCGGTGGGCGCATTCGCCTGGTCCCACGGGCTGGAAACTGCGGTTGCCCGCAAGGAGGTGACCGATGGGGCAGGGCTGGAAGCCTGGCTGGGTGATCTGCTGCTGTTTGGCAGTGCCCGCACGGACGCAATTCTGCTGGCCGCTGCCTGCCGCGCCAAAGACATGGCCGCGCTGGCAGAGGTGGACGCCACCGCCCGCGCATTTGCTCCCTCCCGGGAACGTCTGGCTGAAACAGTTGAACAGGGCGCCGCCTTCTGCCGGGCCACGTCGGAGGTCTGGGGCGGCAGCCTGCCCCGTCTCAGCTATCCGGTGGCTGTTGGCCGTGCCGCGTGCATGCACGGGCTGGCGCTGGACCTGACGCTGCACATGTTCACACATGCCTTTGTTTCTAACCTGATTTCGGCAGCCCAGCGGCTGCTGCCGGTTGGCCAGATCGAAGGCCAGCGCATTCTGAAAAACCTTGGCCCGCTGGTATCCGATGCAGCGAAGAACGCGCTCACTTCGGACCTGTCCAGCCTCTCCAGCGCCTGTTTTGCTGCGGATGTCGCCTCGATGGTTCATGAAACACAATATTCAAGGATTTACCGGTCATGACTTCTCCCCACGGTCCATTGCGGGTCGGAATCGGCGGACCGGTCGGTGCGGGCAAGACCACGCTGACCGCCCAGCTTGCCCGTATTCTGTCGCCGCATCACTCGATCGGGGTGATCACCAATGACATCTACACCCAAGAGGACGCCGAGGCGCTGATGCGGATGCAGGTGCTGCCGCAGGACCGGGTGATCGGGGTCGAGACCGGCGGCTGCCCGCATACCGCGATCCGCGAGGATGCGTCGATCAACCTTGCCGCGGTGGCCGAGATGGTACGGCGCCACCCGGATGTGGAGATCGTGCTGATCGAAAGCGGCGGCGACAATCTCTCTGCCACCTTCAGCCCCGAACTGGCCGATGTAACTCTGTATGTGATCGACGTCGCGGCGGGTGAAGAGATCCCGCGGAAGGGAGGGCCGGCGATTACCCGCTCTGACCTGTTGATCGTCAACAAGACGGATTTGGCGCCCCATGTCGGCGCATCGCTCGACGTGATGGCGCGCGATGCCGCGCGGATGCGCGGATCGCTTCCCACGGTGTTCACCAGCTTGCGGCACGGCAAGGGGGTTGCCGAAGTTGTCCGCCATCTTTGTGCAATCGGAGGTCTTACTTTCGCGGTCCCGCTGTAGCGGTTTTCCCGCTGCCGCCCCGTGGGCATTTGACAGCCCTGGCCCGGCTGCGAAAACATCGGACCGTGCCGGAGAGTTTTGTCCGGAGCATTTGACAGGAGCTGTGACTGCAAGTGACCCATGCAACCACCGCATTCGACGCACGACTGGCCGGGCTGCTGCAGCAAATATACCCGGACCACATCACTGCGCAGCTCGCGGCACGGGTCGTTTCAGCCTTCTGGCCCGAGGGCACGCACCGCCGCAAGCGCGGCCGCAGGCCGGGCAACCGGCTGTGGTCCGAGCGCGACGCGGTTCTGATCACTTACGGAAATTCGCTGCAGGATGGCAGCCACAAACCGCTGGATGTGCTGTACGATTTCCTGCTCAACCGTATGCGCGGGGCGGTCAACGGCGTCCATATCCTGCCATTTTTTCCCTATACCTCGGACGATGGTTTTGCGGTGAGCGACTACCTGGCGGTGAACCCGCAGCTGGGAGACTGGCAGGACATCAGCCGGATCGCGTCGCATTTCCACCTGATGTCAGATCTGGTGCTCAATCACGTGTCCAGCCAGGGCCATTGGTTCAATGAGTACCGTCAGGGCAATGCCCCCTATGACCGCTACTTCTATGAGGCCAGCCCTGATGACGACCTCTCGCAGGCAGTGCGCCCGCGCACCACGCCGCTGCTGCAGGCCGTCGAGACCCGCAGGGGAACCCGTCATGTCTGGTGCACCTTCAGCCATGACCAGGTTGACCTCGACTTCACCAACCCGGACGTGCTGTTGGAGATGCTGGGCATCATCCGCCTGCACATCAGCAAGGGGGTGCGGATCCTGCGGCTGGACGCGGTGGCCTTCATCTGGAAGCAGGCCGGCACCCGCTGCATCCACCTGCCGCAGACCCACGCCATCGTGCAGCTGATGCGGCTTCTGTGCGACTATGCGACCGAAACAGTTGTGCTGCTGACAGAAACCAATGTGCCGCGCAGCGAAAATCTGAGTTACTTCGGCAACCGGAATGAAGCGCATGCGATCTACAACTTCCCACTGCCGCCCTTGATCCTGCACGCCATGCAGTCGGGGACGGCGCGCTACTTGCACCGCTGGCAATCAGCGATGCCGCCGGCGCAGCTGGGCTGTGCTTACCTGAACTTCACCGCCAGCCATGACGGCATCGGCATGCGCCCGGCCGAAGGTGTTCTGCCGCCGGAAGAAAGGGCGCGGATGATAGACGCCGCGCGGCAGGCCGGCGGGCTGGTGTCGATGCGAGCCAAACCGGGGGGCGGCGAGGAGCCCTACGAGCTGAACAGCTCCTATTTCGAGGCGATGCGCTGCACCTTCCCAGGTGAGGATGCGCTGCAGATCCCGAGGTTTCTGTGCTCCCAGACCATCGTGATGTCGCTAGAAGGCATTCCGGCCTTCTATATCCATTCGCTGCTTGCGACCCCGAACGATCACGAGGCCGTCGAACGGCGCGGCATGAACCGTGCCATTAACCGGCACCAGTGGCATTACCCGGATCTGCTTGAGCGGCTGGACGATCCGCATTCGGACCAGTCGCGGGTGCTAGGGGAGATGAGCCGCCTGCTGAAGCTCCGCGGCCGTCAGCCGGCTTTTCACCCCAACGCAACGCAGTTCACGCTGGCGCTGGACGAGCGCATGTTCGGGATCTGGCGGCAGAGCCTCGACCGGGACCAATCCATTTTTGCGCTGCATAACGTCAGCAAAGACACCGTGACCGTCAGCCCCACGGCAATCAACCTGATCGAAGGCGACGATTGGACCGACCTGATAACCGGAGAGCGGATTGCACCGGCTGGTCCTGAAATTCCCTTTGCCCCCTACCAGTGCCGCTGGATCAGCAACAGGGTCTGATCAGGCCGGGTCAGGCGAACTCGTCCTGGTCAGCAACTGCCGCACCCTTGAGATCTGTCAGGAAATCAGGGTCGGCCGAATGCACGCGGTTCCAGGTCGGGATAAAGGGCGTTTCATGCGGGTTTTCCAGGAACATGTGGCCTGCGCGCAGAATGTTCTCGGCAAAGAGCTCGATCGACTTTTCTTCATTGTGGCGATCGACTGACAAGCCGTTCATCTTTGCATCGCTGTGGTAGCCCTCCAGCAGATCGAGCGCCGACCGGTAGTAGGTCGCTTTGAGCGTTCTAAACACATTTGGTGTGAAAACCGTGCCGTCCGCTGCCAGCTTGCGGATGATCGCCTTGCAGATGTCGGTGGACATGCGGCTCAGGCCCCGCGAGGCGTCTTCAGGCGATAATTCCTGGTGCTTGTGGTCATAGGCATCGGAAATTTCGACCTGGCACACCGATTTCGGCGCCAGGTTGCGCCAGGCTTCGGACAGTACTCCGACCTCCAGACCCCAGTCTGAAGGGATGCGCAGGTCTGCCAGAACATGGGTCCGCATCGCGAACTCCCCCGACAGCGGGTATCGGAAGCTGCGCAGGTAGTCGAGGTAGTCACGGTCGCCGACCACACGCTTCAGGGCAATCAAAAGGGGGCTCACCAGCAAGCGGGTCACCCGGCCGTTCAGCTTGCCCGACCCGATCCGCGGATAGAACCCTTTGGACATCTGGTAGGAGAACCCGGGATTGACAACCGGGTAGACCAGCCGCGCCAGCATCTCGCGGTCATAGGTGAGAATATCGCAGTCATGGATCGCCATGACCGCGCTATCTGCACAGGCCAGGAGGTAACCGATACAGGACCACACGTTCTTGCCCTTGCCGGGTTCCTGCGGGGCGAGCCCCAGGGTGCCGAGCCGAGCCTCCAGCACCTGCATCCGCGGGCTGTCGTTCCAGATCACGATGTGATCCTGCGGCAGCCTTGCGAAAAATTTGCGCGCGTGGCGGAATTGTGCCTCGTCCGCCTGGTCCAATCCGATGATGATCCTGTGCAAATAAGGCACCTGTGCCAGCTCTTCCACGATATTCTCCAGCGCCGGGCCTTCCAGCTCGGAATAGAGACAGGGCAGGATCAGGGTGATGCGCCTGGTTTTAGCGTAGACCGTGAGCTCATGCGTCAGGTCCTCAAGGCTGCGAGTTCGCAGATTATGCAGCGTGGTGATGTTTCCGTTCTGGTGAAAGTCAGCCATCGCTTGCTTCCTCCCTGGTCAGATTAAGGTCCTGCAGCAGGCCGAGGATCGCGGCGTTCCAGCCGGCAGGCCCGGCAAGTTTGGTACGGCGGATGCGCCCTTCTGCTTCCCTCGGCAGGGGCGGCAGATCCGGCCCGTGCGGGTTGCTGACGATATATCCGACATCCGCGGCCTGCAGCATCGCGGCGTCATTGGGTGCATCGCCAAGGGCCGCAGTCAGCCCGGCGGAATAGTGCTGTGCCAGATCCCGCAGCCTGTCCGCCTTGTTGCCGCCAAAGGAAAGCGTCAAGAAGCGCCCGCCGCGCTGCGCCTGCAGACCGGCAGTCCGGGCCGCTCTCAGGAACCGGCCAAGTTCCGCCTCTGTTCCGTGCCAGATACCGGGTTCGCTGAAGTCCCGGGTCCGGGCCTTCCGGGCTGCCTCAAACGTGAGGCCAGTAAGAATTGCAACCTCATGATCGGACATCGCCCTAAAACCGCGGAAGCCTGGCGGCAGCACTGCAATCCGGTCCAGCAGGTCCGGGTACCGGCTGCTTTGCGAGGCGGTCTCCTCTCCCGCCCCGAGTAGCCCGGCGCCGTTTTCGACAATTGCAGGCCATCTCCCGAGACCCATCGACTGCCTCAGTGGAGCAACTTCTGCCGCCGTCTTGCTGGTGGCCAGAATAACACCCGCCCCGGCTCTTTTCAGCGCTGTCAGCGCCGGCCGGGCGGGCTCCCAGCTATAGTTCTCGTGGTGCAACAAGGTGCCATCGAGATCAGAGAATACGAGAAGCGGGACAGCTAGCGTCATGCGCCAAGTATAGTCTGGCCGTCCCGGGATGGAGAGATTTCCGCAGCCAGGCCAGGCGCGGTTGCTGAAATCCTGTTCGGTTCTCTGCTGCCTGCCTAAAGTTCGGGCTTTTTTCATCCGCAGGCCTGGGCCCAAGCCGGCAGGGCGGCTTGATCCTGATCACTTGAGGAAAGCTCAATTGGGGTATTCTTTCCCGGAGGAGGCGCAAGATGCGCGCAATGATGTTCCGCTAGGCTCACGAGCCGCTCTTCCTGGAGGACGATCCTCAGCCGGAACCGGGGCCTTGGGACGTTCTGATAAAGGTCGAGGCCTGCGGCGTGTGCCGCACTGATCTTCATATTGCAGATGGCCGATCCTGCCGTTTGCAGAAGTGCCCGATGCCAGAACGCGCCCAGTTGCCGCGCAGATAACAGGACAGACCCCGGCATTGTGAACGCGGCGGAAGAGCGGCTAAGCCGGGCATTTGCGGAGCGGGACGGAGCGCTGCTGGCAGACGTGCTGAAGCCGCTTCCAATCAGCTATGCGCTGCGAGAACTGACAAACCTGCCGCCGGATGACCAAAGCCTTGCGCTGTCGCTGCGGCCTGCGGAGCGTGCCGAATAACCTTACAAGAAGTCCGTCTTGCTGCCTGTTCAATAGCACCACGGTGCCTCCACGATCTTCAATAATCGTTTGCGCGATACAAAGGCCTAATCCTACACCGTCGGAGGGCTAGGCCTGACCCGTAAAAAGGCGGCGGAAAGGTTGAAAGACCGTTTCGGGTTTAGAGTCAGGAATGCCCGGTCCGTCGTCCTCGACGCAAATGACAAAATCGCGGCCTACAGGAGAAAGGGGAATGGTCGGGCAAGGGAGCTCCGGCACCGGCCGGAACGCCATGTGAACACGAGTATGCAAATGGCGCTATCTGCGCATCGTTGCCTCGGGTGCTACCCACAGCATGGAACGTTAGGAGACAGGGTAACTGGATAGCTGCTGACCCCTGAAGGCGGCTTCTCCAAATGGCGCTTTCAGTCTCTGCATGGATTTGCTTGAGCGTCCCAAGATCACAGCCCCATTTTTGATGAGCCCGATTTAGCGAGTTTCACCGCAGCTCCGGAATGTTTAGACAGCTCTAGCGGGAAATTTTTTCATACAGCATTCTTCTAGATTGATCCCCTCATGACACTAAAAGCTAAAGACCAGATGCAGCCAGCCGCATGAATAGCAGGCAGAAATTAGGTCAGCAATCCTGACTTATTTAACATAAGAAGGCTTATAGCGCGGAGCGCTCACAGTGCGGCCCGGTGAAACACCCGGGCCGCGGCAACCCGGCTATTGCCGTTCGAAAACAAAAATTTGCGCAGTGCTGCGGGTGTCCAGAGCCGTTGTCGGACTGCTCGCGTTTCAAAAGGAACGAGGAACTACGCCCATGCGCAACAAAGGACATACCCAGCTTGTCAGAGGCGGCCAGACGACACAACACTGGACCCGCATGGCAACACAGGTGCTTAAGTACAGCATCTCAATGGCCGCCGCCGCCTTCACCGTCACGTTTCTGATTTTAGTCTTACAGAATTACGAAATGGATAAGGTGCGGCTCACGGGCATCTACTGGATCGCTGAATTCAACGTCGAGCAGCGCGGCACCGAACTCCGGGAACTCCACTACATGGATCTCGGCGGCCAGCGTGTGAAACGCACCGCGGGCCAGATCTATGCCGACCGGGAAATCCGTGCAATCTACGAACAATACGCCGCCAATGCCTGGCGCTTCCTCTATGTCTCGATTGTGCCTGCGGTTGCGGCATTCGCCTTCACCTTCGCCGTCTTCGCGATGGTCGGCCGCTCCCTGAAAGAGGAAGAGCACATCCGCGGTGCGCGCCTGGTCACCGCCAAAGAGCTGAAAGCCTGGTCAAAGCGGAAATGGCGCGAATACGAAAAGCGCTTTGGCAAGGGCTCCAAGAATGGCCCCCGCTACACGTTGGCCGGGATCGAGTTTCCCCCCAATGCTGTGGAAGCACAGATCGGCATCACCGGCACCGTCGGCACCGGCAAAACCAATGCCATGCACGAACTGCTGAACACCATCCGGGCGGCAAGCGGCCGGGCCATCATCTATGACCGCATGGGCGGCCTGCTGCGCGACCACTACGACCCGGAAAAAGACATCATCCTCAACCCCTTTGATGAACGCTCTGTGGGTTGGTCCCCCTTCAATGAGGTGGTTTCTCCGGAAGGCTTCGCACAGATCGCCGAGGTGATGATCCCGGATCAGCAAGGCTCCCTGGACAGTTTCTGGACCCAATCCGCCCGGCTGGTCTTCCAGTACGCCGCCCGCGAGCTGGCAAAGGCCGGAAAGACCACAAATACTGACCTTCGCAAAGCCATCATGAACATTCCATCCGAGGAGCTGGGCAAACTGGTGGCCGCGACGCCCGGCGCGCATTTCTTCGGGGAGCATGTTGCCAATACCTCCGGCTCCATCCGCGCCAACATGATCACCGAGCTGCGGTTCCTGGAATACCTGCGCGATGATGCCGAACCCTTCTCAATCCGCGATTGGGTGGTGGATGACCGGCCCGGTTTTGTGTTCCTGACCGGCAACGCCGAACAGTCGGCAGCGGTGCGCAACATCGTCTCGGCGGTTTTTGAGGTGGCGGCCAACGCGCTGATGACGACAGAGGAAAGCCGCGACCCCAAGGTGTGGTTCTTTCTCGATGAAGTGCCGACCCTGAACAAGATGCCCTTCCTGCCCAAGAGTCTTGCGGAGATCCGGCAGTTCGGCGGGGCCTTTGTTGTCGGCTACCAGGTGTTTTCCCAGCTGGAAGACATTTACGGCGACAAGGCGGCGGAGACGATTTCCGGCGTCCTGAACAACCGGGTTGTCTTCAACACCCCCGATTACAATACCGCGCAGCGCTCCTCCCGATCCCTGGGCGAAGAGGATGTGATCGAGCAGCAGGAAAACCTCACCTTGGGGGCGCATGACACCCGCGACGGCGTGGGCATTGTCGGCCGCCGTACCCAGCGCGCGATTGTCACCCCGGCGGAAATCCAGTCATTGCCCCAGTTCGTAGCCTATTTCCGTCCGGCCTATGACGCCCCAACCGCCAGAGTACGCTTTGAACCGGTTCCGACCACGGCCACCGCGGAAAAGTTCATCCCCTACAAGGGCAACGGCTTCGACGCCGGCGGAATGCAGGTCGCCGCCGTGAATGTGGAGATCCAGGAGGGCGAGACTGCAGAGGAAGGCTTTGCCGCCCTGAAGCCTGAAGATCAGAAGGCTGAATTCTTCCGCTTCCTGGACCGTCTGCGCCCTGAAGGTACGGCGCGGATCGAGGCTCCAGCCAACACCTCGGAACGGGACTGGTACTGGCAGCACTTTGCCACCGCCCGGGTGCGCGGCCTCGATGTGAAAGAGATCGCTCCGCCGGATCCTTATGCAGGCTTCGCAGGCAACGGCACTGCCAAGGCCCGCGAAACTGCCGCGCTTCCCTACCCCGGCACCGCGCCGGCACAATCTGAACCCGCGGCTGCATCGGCGGCGCCAGAGGTTGAACTGGCATCGGAGGATCCGGCGCAGGCCGCAGAAACGCCACCAGCCGGGGGCGCAACGGGTGAAACAGTCAGCACGCCCCTGCCCCTCTCTGTTCGTGCCCATCCTGCTGTTGGTCAAACCCAGCCTGACAGGAGAACACCGAAGCGGCCGGAACGCCCTCAAGCGGAACCCGCGAGTGATGCCGCAACAGCCTTTCTGAACCTTGAAACTGCCTTCGCGGAGGATTCCTGACATGATGTCGATTTCAAACGTCTCGGCCGGAGCGGCTGCCAGCGGCTACTACAAGCAGGAAGGCTATTACAAAGCGGGAACCGAGGAAGGCGAACGGGCGGCCACCTGGTTCGGCAAAGCGGCGGAGGAAAACGGTCTGACCGGCTATGTCGATAACAGGCACTTTGCGCAGCTGCTCGATGGTGAAGCTCCGGACGGCAAGCTGATGGGCCGCTACGTGGACGGCGAGCGCCAGCACCGTCCCGGTCTCGACCTCACCTTTTCCGCGTCCAAATCGGCCTCAGTGGCCGCCCTGGTGATTGGTGACAAGCGCATTATTGAAGCTCACGACGCCGCGGTGCGCGCAGCTATGGCAGTGGTGGAAGAACGATTTATTAAAACGCGCTTCCAGCAAGACGGGGAAATGACCACCAAAACAGGAGAGGGCATCATTGCCGGAATTTACCGGCATGATACGTCCCGCGCGCTTGATCCGAATTTGCACAGCCATGCCGTCATTGCCAATATGGTGAAAAACGAGAACGGCGGATACTCGGCAATCCGGAATGAAGCCGTTTACAACAACAGAAATCTTATCACCGAGATTTACCGCTCCGATTTTGAGAACAGGATGGCAGATCTTGGTATTGCCACTGAGCGTGGGAAATACGGCGAGGTGAACATCTCGGGAATTTCCAAGGAAGTGACCGAAGCCTTTTCCAAGCGGCGGCAGGAAATTCTGAATACCCTCGACAGTAAGGGCATGGATGTTTCGCCGGAAACAGCGAGCAAAGCAGCATTAGCCACCCGTGCGGCCAAGCACAAAAATCTGGACCGGGACGCGCTGCGGGAAACCTGGCGTGCAGATGCACTCACGGCCGGTCTTGGCCGGGATCAGCTGGACTTTGGCCGGGTGGGTCACGCAGCCCCGCAGCCTGTGGTGCCACTCGATCAGCAGCGCCCGATCGACCCCCTCGCGGAACCCGGCCAGCCGTCCGGAATGTTCGAGAAGGCCAAGGCCATGCTGTCCAGTGCTGCAGCCGTGGCTCGCCTGGAGACTGACCCCAGGCAGGCTGTAAACCGCGCCGTCGAACACATCAGCGAACGGGAATCCGCTTACAGCCGGGCGGATCTCACAGTGGCGGCAATGCACTTCGCCTACCGCTCAGACTTCAAGGCGGTAGACGCGGAAATCAACCGGCAGATTAAGGCTGGCAGGCTGTTTGAAAGCGGCGAGGACGGACAGATCCTGACCGACAAGGCGTCCGTGGAACTGGAACGCTCTATTCTAGCAACTTGGCGGAAAGCCGAAAAGACCGAGGGGCTGGAATTGCAAGGCACTGCCCGCAGAACCGGGGAAAGCGCCCTCAGCAAAAAGCTGTCTGAAACTAATTCGCTATCAGACGGTCAGCGCGCCTCCATCGAAACCACCCTGACCGGGAACGGCCGCTATGTCGGCATTCAAGGCTATGCTGGGACAGGTAAGACCTTCATGCTGGAGAGCACCAAGGAAGCCCTGACCCGCATGACACATTATGCCGGTCAGAGCGGCTATGAGGTGAAAGGCTATGCACCCAGCCACCAAGCGGTGAGTGAGCTGACCAAGGTTCTGGGCAGCGCCGAGACCCTGGCGAAAGTGGTCACGGCCGAACGCCACCATCCGCAGGACGTGGACAACAGCAGGACCATTCTGGTTGTCGATGAAGCCTCGATGGTCTCTGCTCAGGACATGCGCAGCTCCATGGACTACGCAGAGCGCACCGGCGCACCGCGTGCCGTGTTCGTAGGCGATGTCCAGCAGCTCGATGCGGTTGCGGCAGGCCAGCCCTTCGCACAGATGCAGAAATCCGGGATGCGAACAGCGGTCATGGACGAGATCCGCCGCCAGCGGAACGATGATCTGAAGGCAGCGGTCTATCACTCGATCCGGGGCGAAATCACGGCAGCGTTCAACCGTTTGGAAGACAACGTTCTGAAGGTTGATGATCCCCGGCAAGAGGCCGCAGAAAGGTTCCTGGCGCTCACCCCGGCAGAGCGGCAGGGAACCCGGATCCTCGCCCTCACCAACGCCGCTCGGGCAGAGATTAATGAGGCAGTACGCGACGGTCTCCGGCAGGAAGGCCATATCGCCTCCGATGACGTCAAGGTGAACGGCCTAGTAAACCGTCAGCTCACCGAGGCCATGCTTGCCGACGCCCGCAGCTACGCCCCTGGCGATGTCGTCATGTCCGTGGCCACAAGCAAGGAATACGGCCTCAAAAAGAACAGCCTCTATGTGGTTCGGGAAGCTGATCACAGGGGCAATAAGCTGACCGTTGAGCATGAGGAAACCGGTGTCCGGACCACCCTGCCCCTGGCTGCAAAGTTCAATCAACGGGAGCTTGGAAAGGCGCTGGTGGCCTACGAACGCGAGGCCCGAGGCATGGCTGAAGGCGACCAGGTGCGGTTCCGGATCACAGATCCGGAAAGCGGCATCAAGAACGGTTTGCGGGCTGAAATCAAATCAACAAAGGGTGGAGTAATTGAGGCCGAAACGCGGGAAGGATCGCGCATCACAATTCCGGCTGACAGCCTCGCAGCCCGCGGCCTGGAACACGACTAAGCAGCCACCGCGCACGCGGTTCAGGGTGAGACCGTTGACAAGGTGATTGTGGCAATGCGCTCCACCGAACGGCTGGCGACCCAGAAGAGTTTCTACGTCGAAATCAGCCGGGCACGGGATGAGGCGATGCTGCTGACTGAAGATCCGGACCGGCTGTCAAAGGCCATCGAAAACGAAACTGGCATCCGCCAGACCGCCCTTGATGCCTGGCTGGACGGCCGTCTCGCTGGCGCCCGCGCCTGGCAGCCGGAAGAAGAGAAAGCCCGAGAAGAACCGCAGCAGAAACCCGAGGCGGTGAAGGAAAAAGAGGCCAAGGAGAAGGAGCCGGAGACCCCTGCCCTGCCCGGTCTTTTCGATGAGAAACTTAAAGAAGTTGAAAAACAGGCAGAAATCATCCTGCAGCGTGACAAGGACATTGAACGATGAGTGAGACACAGCAGAACCTCCGTGTCCGGCTTGGGCCGGTAGCGAGCGCCCTGATCGAAGGCACCGCTGAAAACCGTCAAGAAGCTTTGGACCGCGCTATCACGGACCTGCAGGAAAGGGCCGTGAGAAACGCTGACGAACGAGAAGGTCAGGNCTTAGGCACGGGCTCCTTGCAAGGGCTGGAAAGCCGGATCGAGGCGCAAGGCGAACGCCTGTCGGCGCTGCGGTTCTCTGTCATGAAGGAGATGCAGATGATCCGTTTGCTCATCGCCTCCCTCATGTCGAAGTCCGATACCAGCCAGCAACAGCTCCTCGCATTTGCTACCGAAGCGGTGGAGACGCTGCGACGTGGCTCCAGCCTAGTCCTGGAAAAAGAGCACGCAAACCTTGCCAGCCAGGAGGCCGCATTCCAGGATGCGATCCGGCTCGACATGCAGCAAGGCAGCGACGGATTGGAGCGCGAGGCAGAGGTGGAGATCGAGCGATGAATGAGGCACGAACAACCCCAGTTTTGCCGGGCCAGAGCTGGCCCGCGGCCTGGGCCACGCCGGGCCAGAGCCGGGCCACGGCCGGGCCAGGGGCAATTTTGGCCCTTGAAAATAGGGCTTCACAAGGTGCTGCCACTACAAAATTGACAAAATTCAAATTTTGGCAATCAAATCAGCGCCTTGCGCTGATTGCAGCTTTGCTGCGTGGGGTGTGGCACAAATCTGAGGCCCCCGGGCCGAAACCGGCGCTCCAGGGCACCCGGTCAGCCATTCAACAGACTGGCTTTCCCGCCTGCGGAACGGACCGCGGCGGCGGTTTTCCTTCCTGAACTATGCTGCTTCCCCGCTTTTCCTGGCCGCTTCCCGGGAAACTGCGCGGGGTTTTCCTGAAGCAGAGAAGGAAGACAGCCATGCGTAAATCCGCTCTGAACACCGCCAATACCCGCCCTGTTTCCCAACGGTCAGAGACCGTTCATTGGGACACTGAGGTTCCCAAGCTGGGCCTCCGGCAGCGCGGCACCACAAGCTCCTGGATCGTGCAATGGCGTGCCGATGGCGGGACCCGCAAGCATGCGTAATTGGGCAGACCCTGAACTGAGGTCGAGCTCCCGATAGGATCACAATAGATCTGTGAAGATGGGAGATTTCGAATGGAGTATTTCGCGGGCTTGGACGTTTCGCTGCGGTCCTGCGCGGNCTGTGTTGTCGATGGCAAAGGCACGGTTCTGCACGAGCAAGAACTGCCTTGTGAGATTGAGGNGATTGCCGGCTATCTGACTGCGCTTCGCTTTCCGATTGAGCGTGTTGGCTTTGAAGCCGGTACGATGTGTCAGCATCTGTACTACGGCTTGATNGCTGAAGGGTTTGAAGTTGTCTGTATGGAAGCGCGTCAGGTGAGCGCCGCACTATCGGCGATGCGCAACAAGACGGATCGGAACGATGCTCGGGGAATTGCTCAAGTCCTGCGCACGGGGTGGTTCAGCCCCGTTCATATGAAGAGCCGGGAGGCGCACGGCATTCGGGCGCTTCTGAGCACACGGAAAGCTCTGCTGAGCAAGACCATTGATCTGGCCAACGAAGTGCGCGGTCTTTTGAAGATCTTCGGTATCCGCCTGCCCAAAACAGTGCAGCATGGCAGCTTTGACGATATGGTCCGGCCAATGGTCGAGATGGACGAGGTGTTGGCCCATGCCTTGCTGCCGCTGCTTGATGCCCGGTTGGCGCTGCACCAACACTTCCTGGAACTGGACCGGCGGGTTAAACGCGCGGCCCGCCAGGATGAGGTCTGCCTGCGCCTGATGACGGCCCCCGGCGTGGGCCCGGTTACAGCATTGACCTTCAAGGCTGCGGTTGATGACCCCGCGCGTTTCAAACGATCTCGCACCGTGGCCGCTCACTTTGGTTTGACGCCCTGAAGATACCGGTCCGGTGAACAAGATAATCCCGGTCGAATATCCAAGGCCGGGGATCGAGACGTGAGGGCGACACTTTACGCCGCCGCAAACGCCTTGCTGGTACGAACCAAGGCGGGCTCTCAGATCAAATCATGGGGGATGCGATTAATGCGCACCAAGGGGCGCCGCCGCGCTGTCGTGGCTGTCGCCCGCAAACTGGCCGTTCTGCTCCATCGCATGTGGGCAGATAGCGCCGAGTTCCGTTCAGGGACGGTGGAGGGCATGGCATGACCTAATAGCCCAATACCAAAACTGAACGGGATCGTCCTCACCGGACGAGGTTCGTGGAAGAAGCCGAAAGTGTCTGCTGCGCAACGAGAAGCGCGTCCGAAAGCGAGGCTCTCCACAACCAATCCGGCACATGCGTGCAGCGATGCCTCACCCGGCATCACCCAGACTGCGAAGAGAAGCGTGACCCGGATGAGCGGCAAAGATCCCGTACAAGGAAGGAAAACGAGCTTGACCCGAACGCCCATTTAGAGAAGCAGACACTCGGGCGGGCCGATGCGATCCCCCTGCCCCAGGCTCGCGAGCTGGCCCGCACGCTGCTCGACGGCGTGGAAAAAGGTAGCGCTCCGGATGCCGCCCCGACGGTGGCCGCCTTCAGCCGCCACTATCTCAAGGATCTCGCCCCGAGCTGGAAACCGGCCACGCATCGCGCCCATGCACATGACGTCGAGCACCTCATCCTCCCCTATCTGGGCAGAAAGCGGCTCAATCAGGTGATCCGGGCAGATTTGGTTTCCTGGAAAGGCGGGTTGCCCGGCAGTGCTGCCAGCGGCAACCGGGCATTGGCCGTTTTGTCCGGCATGATGCGCCACGCGGAACTGCTTGGCCTCCAGCCGCCCGGCAGCAACCCTTGCAAGGGGCTGAGGCGCCGCAAGACAAGCTTCAAGGCCACCTATCTCTCCGAGGCACAGTGGGCCCGGCTGGGAGCTGCTTTGCGGCGGCTTGAGGAAACCCACCCTCGTGAGGCAGGCTGCTTCCGCTTTCTCGCCCTCACCGGCTGCCGCAAAGGGGAAGCCCTCGCCCTCCGCTGGGACATGATCGATGGTCCGCGCTGTGCTCTGCCAGATGCCAAGTCCGGACCGCGCGCGATCTGGCTCGGGCGCCCTGCAAAACGGGTTCTGGCCTCCTTTCCGCGCAGCAACCAGTACGTGTTCGGTGAGGGCAAGGACCCAATGCCGGACCACCGGATTGACAGGGTCTGGCGCAAGCTCCGGCAGAGCGCAAAACTTGATGGGGTCCGCCTGCATGATCTGCGCCACAGCTTTGCGTCGGCGGGGATCAATGCCGGGCTGGATCTGCGCGTGATCGGCGGACTGCTGGGCCATTCCGATCTCGCAACCACCGAAGGCTATGCGCATTTGGAGGACCGCACCATCAAGGCTGCAAGCCAGCGCGTTGGCACCCATCTGGAAAAGATCGTCAAGGCTCCGGCCTCGGGGCGCGGAGCCGGCCGTTCTCTTTACCAGCGCTTCTGCAGATCGTCCCTCTCCATCGACGCCTTCTGCGCTGAAAACGGGATCGACCCTGCCACCTTCCGGAACGGGCTGGTCGCATGGGTAACCGCACCTCGCGCATTCTGGATGCAAACAGCCAGATCACAATTGACAGCTACACCTATCCGTCCATCTCCAACCGGCTGCAATCCGTGGCCGGGGGCGGCAGCAGCCGGGCGCTGGGGTATGACAATGCAGGCAATGTCATCTCCGACAATCTAGGCGGCAGCCAGTATACCTACACCTACAACGCCGCAAACCGGATGAGCAGTTTCTCGGTCGGCGGCCTGCTGGAGGCGGAATACGGCTACAACGCGCTTGGTCAGCAGGTGATCCGGCGGCTGACGGCGGAAGGCAAGACGCTGCATGTGATCCACGACGCGGACGGCAACCGGATCGCTGAGTATGAATATGATCCGGTCAGCCAAAGCTCCACCCTGCTACGCGAGTATGTCTGGCTGGAGGGTGAGCCGGTTGCGGTGGTGGAGAATGACCAGATCTACTACATCCGCACCGACCACATCGGCCGCCCGGCTTTTGCCACCGACAGTGCGGGGGTGAAGGTCTGGGAGGCATACTATCTGCCCTTTGGCGGCGTGCATGTCTCAACCGGCGCAAACAGCGACTTGCGCTTCCCGGGCCAGTGGTTCCAGAGTGAGACCGGGCTGCACCAGAACTGGATGCGGGATTATGATCCCACCACCGGGCGCTACATGCAGGCGGATCCGCTGGGGCTGATCGACGGGCCGAGCGTTTATGGGTACGCGCTGCAGAACCCGGGGCGGTATATTGATCCGCGAGGGGAACAGGCCGGTGTATTCAATGGAGATGGAACAGTCAGTTTGCCCGGTGATGCCGGAGGCGGTTCGAGTGGATTGGGTAGCCTTGGCTCTCTAGGCGCCAAACTCGGTGGGCGTTTGGCAGGCGGAGTCCTTGGTGGTATTCTGAGCCCCACAACGCCAGGAAACGGTGAGTATACTCCTTCGCTTGATCAGGTTGCCCAAGAAAATGGTTGGTGTGGCGATCCATGCGAGTACTTGGAAAACAAAGTTAATGAACTCAAAACGCGCAGCGAGTCATTGGGAAGTTGCAAAGGAGGAATGTCACGGGCCCAATTGCGTGATAGGTACAACGTTTTTCGAAAGTTGGCGTTCAAGCGTCAGGAACGAGATCAAATCTGCCACGGCGCAAGCGATGCTGGGCACATGACCGCTGTAACTAAGGCATTGAACCGGATGAGGAAATGTAAGAGGTTGCTTGGAAATGGATTTTGACAGCGCGGTTGAGAGAATGGCGCCAATTCAGCGGCCCAAAGGGAAGCTGTCCGAAGCCTCCCTTCCCAAGGAAGTTAGAAACGCCCTGAGAGTAATTCGCGATGTCGATCTGAGGGAGGTGGACGTCAGTAGGTATGCTGCTGCATTAAGCGAAATTCTAGATTGGGCGCCTCCCGAAGAATACATATACGTTCTTAAATGTTTAATTGTTAGCTATTATCGAGATGGTAAAAAAATTTCATCTGTAACGGAAGCATTTATTTATGACCTTTCCGGCCAGCCTTCGAAATCAAAGAACCCTTTCTTGTGGCCGGACCCGTTTGGTCAGCGTTGGTTACGGCTGACGAAAGGTGAAATATCTTTGATACGAGATTGGCTATATGAAATTAAAGTACAGGTGTCCGCTGAAGGCAAGTATAAGGGATTCCTTGATGAAGTTGAATTATCTGATGCCCTTCGTACACTTGATTGTATCAGCGATCGAGAAGAGGGCGATATGGTAATAAAATTGTAGCTGCATTCTTGTTCTGGTTTTGACTGTTAGAACATTGACATGCTTTCTCCTATTAACTGAATTATTTTTGTAATATCCAAGTATTTGTATCTTTTGGTTGCCTGGAATCCGTGTGCCTTAGTGTAGTTGGCGCCACTGGCTGCGTGTAGTTAATCGAGAGGCTAGTTCTGTTTAGTCGTCGCCATTTATTCTCTATAGTCACCCAGTTCGGCACACTTTTCAGCCCCGTCCGGGCAGCCAATTGCCGGAGCGGCAGTCCTCTGCCGCCGCTTTTCGCAATCGCCGCCCAAATCCGGAACTGTTCCGGCGTCAGCAGCGCCTGGGCGGTACGTTCCGGGGTGCGGAACACATCCACCAGCCCGCCCGGGTCCTGTGCCACGATCCGGTAGTCCTCGCCGTTGAACCGCACCGGAAACGGCCTGCTGTTGAGCTTCAGGGCGGTGTCTTCGTCAAAGCGGATCATTGCAGCGTCTGCCCGCCCAACGCCTTAGGCGCTTCGGCGGCAAAGTGTCTTATCTCTCGTTGAGCAATGCAGTTTGGCTTATCGAGATTGTTCCTGGGGCCAGATAACTAGGTAAATTTGGTGGTAGCAAAACGGAAAGAGTTTGCAACCTTTTGCAAGTGCGCTCCCGAGCTTCCAGAAGATGGAATTCCAGCAGTGAAGCTGCGGCGGCGGTATCGTTACGCGCAAGTGCTTCGAGAACCGCGATATGCTCCAGAATGAGACGGCTGGTCCCCGGAGAGCGGCCCAGAAGCAGGCGGAACATTTCATTGATTGCTAGGACCAGGCGTGATTTTTGAAGGGTCTTGAGCAAGTGGCTGTTGGGACAGCCAGACAGCGCCTCCACATGCAAGGCGTTTTCCATCTTGGAAATGTCCTCTGCGTCCGGTTCCCTTTCTTGGCGGCCAAGTTCCCTTGCTTGCGCCAAGGCCCGTTCAATGTGGCTTTTTGCGATGTTGGGCGCGGCCTCTGCCAGGGCGACGGGTTCCAATAGGATGCGCAACTGATAGTGATTGCGCACGTCCATGGCAGTCAACACCGGCAGCACCCATTTCGAGCGTTCATTCTTTTCAACGATCCCTGAACTGCGGAGCTGTGAGAGCATATCACGGACGACCGTCCGGCTGACGGAAAAGTGCTCAGTCAGCTTCCCTTCGTTGATTTCCAGAGGACCGAAAGGAAGTGCGCGGATCAGCTCTTCGCGCAGGACTGGCAAGATTTGATCAGGGTTGGAAAGAGCCCGTGGAACCTTGTCTCTTGCCGTTAGATCGAACAGGGCCTGTTCAATAGAATCCCGACGGGGCAGCACAGAAGAATCAGTCCCGACCAGAAAGCCCCGGCCTTCGAAACGGGTGATCATTTTCCCAATATGAAGCTCTGCGAGCGCCTTTCTGATCGTGGTTCTGCTGGTACCAAAATGCCGGGCTAATGGCTCTTCGGTCAAAACTTGACCCGCCTCCAAACGCCCAGAAACCATAGCGTCCCTGATCGCTTCGGAAATCGACATATATCTGGGAATCATAGACAAATTTCAAACTTCGCCGTTGCGTTCCGTTGCTGGTACTGGACTGGCCGCCGACTTGTGTTGCGGGGCGAGGCCTTCGACCTCACGTACCTTAGGTTGCCCGGCCGGAAAACAAAAGGCTTCCCTTTCAGAAAAATGATCTTATGAATACTAAAGATCATTAATGTGGGAGAGGACACAAGATGGCATACACGGAAGCGGCAGCGCAGCGCCCGACGGCGGATGAAAAATCACATCTGTTAGAAGCTTCAATTTTGCCGGTCTGGCTGAATCAGCGAACCATTGGCGGACTAGGCTACGTGTGGATCTGGATTGGTATGGCGGTCATTATCGCGACCTTCCAGCTGGGCGCGGGCGGGGTTGCCGGATTGCCGCTGACGACGGTGATCGGGACCATTTTCCTTGCCAATCTTGTGCTTGGGTTGGTGATGGCGCTCACGGCGGATATCGGCACCGAGCACGGCATCAGCTTTGCCGTCTATCTGCGGGCGCCCTTTGGGACCATTGGCACACATTTGCCTTCGGTAACGCGGGGAATTGTCGCAGCTGCATGGTTCGGCATTCAGACCTACCTCGGGGCGCTCGCACTGAACGGTATCGTGTCCTACTTAGGCGGGTTTGACAGCTGGGTGTTCTGGTATGTCGTGTTCGGCTTGGTCCAGATCATCAACACCGCTATGGGCATCCGGGCAGTTCAGCTGCTCGCCAGTATTGCGGCCCCCGCGATCATCGCGATCTCGATCTGGATGTATTTCACCCTCGAGAACGTCGCTTCGGCGGGCGGGCACAACATCTGGACCTTTGCCGGCGATGCGGAAATGAGCGTTGTTGCGCTCTTCGTGGCCAACATGGCGTTCTGGTCGGCGCTTGCGGTGGATATTCCCAATATCACCCGGTTTCTGAAGACGGACGGAGGCGAGAAAAGCTTCTTCCGCCGCAACCGCAATATCTTTGCGGCGCAGTTCATCGCCCTGCCGGTGGCGCAGAGCTGGATCGCGCTGATCGGGGCGGTTTCCTTTATCGCAACCGGGGACTGGAATCCGATCAATGTCATTCAGGCACAGGGGACCGGGGTCACGCTGATTGTGCTGCTGGCGATGGTCATCCTGGCGCAATGGTCCACCAACACCAGCGCAAACCTGATCCCTGCCGCGCTTACCTTCGTGAACGCTGGCGCGCCTCGCATCACCTATGCGATGGGTATCGTGATTGCGGGCATCGTTGGCACGCTCACCATGCCCTGGCTGATCCTGAACCACCTGTTCACCTACCTCGGCATGTATGGCGCAATGCTGTCTGCTGTCGGCGGCATCATGGTCTGCGACTATTTTCTGATCCGGGGCCGCCGCCTGAACGTGCCGGACCTGTACCGCGAAGATGGCCAGTTCCGTTACTTTGGCGGCTGGAACCCGGCTGGTCTGATCGCTTGGGCCATTGGTGGTGGGCTGGCGCTGTATTTCATCCAATACGCTTATGTCGTCGGCTTCCCGGCTGCGATGGCAGTGTATTTCATCCTGATGAAAGCCTGGGTCCTGCCGCGTCATGAGCAGGCCGAGATCAATGACCCGGACGATGCGAAATACCTCGCGACATCGGTGGATCTGAACTGGGTCTACACGGCGGAAAACGGCATGCAGCGGGTCAAAACTGCAGACATCCCGTCGGATGCGATCGCTCGCGAAGACCTCTAAGCCGATCAATCCGGGCGGGGGCACATCGCACCCGCCCATGGAGACCATCATGACAGTGTTTCAAGAACATCACTTAGCCGGGACAACGACAGTCCCCGTGACGGAGCGGACGGCTGCCGCACTGCGGGCGCTGGAAGGCTGGCAAGAGTCAGGCGCCTGCACCGCAATCACTGCAGCGCGCGCGACGATGCAGGCCGCACAAGCTGAAGACCGCGCTGCCCGTGGTCAGTCGTTGGGGGCTCTGGACGGGATGAGCGTCCTCTGGAAGGACATTATCGACCAGGCGGGCCAGATCATCACCTGCGGCTCGGCCCTGCGCAAATCCGCGCAACCAGCGACGCAGGACGCCGCCTGCGTTACTCTGATCGAGGCCGCCGGCGGCGTATCGCTGGGCCGGACCGGCCTCTCGGAATTCGCCTTCTCCGGCCTTGGCATCAACCCGCATTTCGGCACACCGCCCTCTGCCCTGTCGGAGACGGTGCCACTGCTGCCGGGCGGCTCCTCCTCGGGTTCTGCGGTGCTGGTGGCGGCTGGGCTGGCCGATCTGGGGATCGGAACGGATACCTCAGGCTCCGTCCGACTGCCTGCGGCGCTGAATGGCATCTTTGGTTTCAAGCCCAGTGCGGCCCGCTATGATCGAACCGGCGTGCACGAGCTGTCCCGGACGCTTGATACTGTTGGCACATTGGCGCGGTCCATTGACGTGCTGCGTTCGGCGGACCAAATTCTGAACACCCAACCAGCCACCAACCCCGGCAAGGCGAAGACCGAAATCCTTGACCTGTCGGAGAGTCTCGGCCTGGTCTGGGAACCAGAGGTGACTGCGGCCTATCAGGCGGCGCTGAGCCGTATGGCAGCCGCCGGATGGACCGTGCGCCCCGCACATCTGAAAGCGGTTGACGAGCTGCGTGACCTGACCGCCTCCGAAGGGCCACTGGTGGCGATCGAAGCCCGGCGAAAGTATGCGGATCTGCTGGCAAGCGATGAGGCCAGCAAGATCGACCCGGTGATCCGCACGCGGCTGCTGCAGGCTCCGGTTCTGAGCGACGCGCAATATGCCGGGTACCTGCGCAAGCGGGAGCAGTTGATTTCAGGGGGCCGCGCCGAGATCGGGGACAGGCTGCTCGCCTTTCCCACGGTGCCCTCGCTGCGCCACGCGCTGCCGGTCTACCTGAACGACCAGAATGCGGCGCAGGAACTGAACGCCAGACTGCTCGCCGCCACGATGATCGGGAGCCTGTTGGACTGGCCCGGCCTTGCCGTGCCACTGCGCGACGCGGATGGCCGCGTCGAAGGTTCGATCCTGCTCTCGGCCGCGTCCGGAAATGATGATGGGCTGCTGACTCAGGTCGAACAGCTCATCCCCGCACTTACCCATCCAATCTTCAACATCTAAGGGAGAATGAAATGACAAAGAAAATTTTTGTCGCTTATGGCGTGGATGTCGATGCCGTTGCCGGCTGGCTCGGGTCCTACGGTGGCGAGGACTCGCCCGATGACATCTCGCGCGGAATGTTCGCAGGCGAAGTCGGCTCGCCGCGCCTGCTGAAACTCTTTGAAAAATATGGCATCAAGACCACCTGGTTCATTCCGGGCCACTCGATGGAAACCTTCCCCGAGGAGATGGCATCGGTCGCCAAGGCGGGCCACGAGATCGGCATTCACGGCTACTCGCACGAAAACCCCATTGCGATGACCCGCGAGCAGGAAATGGCGATCCTCGACAAGTCGATCGAACTGGCAACTGCCCTTAGCGGCAAGCGCCCGACCGGCTACGTTGCGCCCTGGTGGGAATTCTCCAATGTCACCAACGAGCTGCTGCTGGAGCGCGGAATCAAATACGACCACTCGCTGATGCACAACGATTTCCACCCCTACCGGGTGCGGGTCGGCGACAGCTGGACCAAAATCGACTACAGCCAGCATCCCGACACCTGGATGAAGCCGCTGGAGCGAGGCGAGGAAACCGACCTGATCGAGATTCCCGCCAACTGGTACCTCGACGATCTGCCGCCGATGATGTTCATCAAGAAAGCACCGAACAGCCACGGTTTCGTCAATCCGCGCGATATCGAGCAGATGTGGAAGGATCAGTTCGATTACGTCTACCGTGAAAACGACTATGCGATTTTCACCATGACCATCCACCCCGATGTCTCGGGCCGTCCGCAGGTTCTGATGATGCACGAGCGGCTGATTGAATACATCAACAGCCACGAGGGTGTGCAATGGGCCACCTTTGACGAGATCGCAGACGACTTTAACGCACGCGCACCGCGCAAAGCGTGATCAAAACGGTGGGGGGGCCTCCCCTCCCACCAAGTCACCAAGCCCAAAGGATAACAGCATGTGCGGATTATGCGGAATTTTTGGCACGGATGATCACTGGAGCGCCGCCGGGTTTGAAACCAGGGCCTCGGCAGATCCGGTGCTGCGGCGACGGGACCGGACGGCGCGGATCGCAGTGGTCAACCGCATGCTCGCACGTCGGCGCATCCAGCTTTCGGACTGGCAGGGGCAGAGCTATATCCTGCGCAATCTGACCGGACGGCAGGCCATTGTCAGCAATGTCACCGAGGTCTGGGCCGCGCTTGAAGCAGAGTTCGGCGGCGGATTTGACCCGCTGGACCCGGCAAACTTTCCCGAAACCCACCCCGAGGCAGGAGCGCTGTCATGACGCGTCGCACGGCGGTTCCCATCACCCTGCTGACCGGCTTTCTGGGGGCCGGCAAAACCACTTGGCTGTCGCGCGCGCTGCAAGATGACACCGCAGGCCGCGTCGCCGTTCTGGTGAATGAGTTCGGGGCGGTTGGCATCGATCACCTGCTGGTGGGCACTATCGCGCCGGATACCGTGCTGCTCGATTCCGGCTGCATCTGCTGCCAGATCCGCGGCGAGCTGAAAGACGCCATCCTGAACCTGATGACGCAGGCGCAAAACGGCGAGGTGCCGCAGTTCGACCGGATTGTCATTGAAACCACCGGGTTGGCGGATCCCTCGCAAATCCTGTCAACGCTGACCTTTGATCCGGTACTGCACAACCAAGTTGTCTTGCAGGACGTGGTTACCGTGGCCGATGCGCTGAACGGGGCCTCGCTGCATGCCAAACAGCCCGAGTGGGTTGCGCAGGTGGCGGCAGCCAGCACAATCCTGCTTTCCAAAACCGATCTCGTGCCGGAGGATCGGTTACTGGGTCTTCAGCTGCGGCTGGGGCTGATCAACCCGACAGCACAGTTGCTGGATGCCCGGCAATGTCCGTCGTTTGCGGATATTGCCAGCGATGGCGTCAATGGACCTGCTCTTACGCGCTCTCGCGCCCCCTCGCACAGCGACGGCACCGGGGCGCAGACTCTTAGCCTCAGCTTCGATGTCCCTCTGGACTGGACTGGTTTTGTCGTTTGGCTGTCGGCGCTCATCCACCGCCATGGCACCAATCTGCTGCGGGTGAAATGCCTGCTTAATTCGCCTGATGGCATCGTCCTGATTGATGGGGTTGGCCACACTTTGCACCACCCGCGTCACCTTGACAGTGCCATGCCTTCCGATCAAAACTCACACCTCGTATTTATAGGGCGCAATCTGGACATGGCGTTGCTGCGTGCTTCGTTTGAAGCTTTTTTAAACGTGAAAACATCCTGACAGACAAAAAGCAGAATGCCGGAACCACTGACATCGCCACCTTTGCACACCAAACCGCCGGTGTTGCGCGTGCTGGGAACCGGGGTGACGCTGATCAACACGATCCTCGCCTCGGCCGAAGCTGATCTGGGCATCCGGCTTGAATTCACCGCTCTGGACGGGATCGAAGCGCAACGTCGTGGTGTGCTGGCACCTGAGAGTTTCGACATTTACGATCAGTGGTTCCACGACCTTGATCTGGTCTGGCCTGCGCGGTCGCTGCGTCCTATCGAGGTAAACCGGATAAGCTGCTGGGACGAGGTCCGCAACTGGCCGGTGTTGCAGAGCGGGTCGGACAGGAGCGTGTCGCGCGGGACGCCCCTGGACCGGTTGTTCGTGCAGGAAAACGGCGAGTTGGGACGTGCGGCATCGAGCCGGATTTCGATGCTGCCGACGGTGTATAATGCCGACAGTTTTGCCATTGTCGGAGACAGCTCCACCCCCGAACCCACCAGCTGGGGCGATCTCTTGTCCGAGCAGTGGCGCGGCAGGGTCGCCATTCAAGCGGATGCAGCCATTGGTGTACCTGACCTGTTGCTGGCATTGCGGGCGCGAGGGGAATTTAAATGCGAAAACCCCGAAAACCTGACCCTCAGCGAAATCGGAAGTTTCATCCGCCTCGTTAAGCAATACCAATTGTCGGGTCATTTCGCCGGTTTCTGGACCGACAGGACGCCTGGTGCCGAGGGGGCCGCAAAACTATCAACGATGTGGTGGTCGAATTACCTATCGCAAAAGGCTAGGGGCATTCCCATCCGGATGTGCGCACCGCGCGAAGGGTATCGCGGCTGGTGCGGCGGTATGGCCCTGTCGCGGCATCTCGACCAGCACACCGAGGAGCTGGCCTACGCGTACCTGAACTGGTGGCTAACCGGCCCAGCGGGCGCGATCATGGCTCGAAATGGTGCCTATATGGCAGCTCCTGGGGCGGCGCGCGCGCATCTGTCAACGGTTGAGTGGGATTTCTGGTATGGAGGCAAACCGGCCGCTTCCGATATTTGTGACGCGTTTGGCAATGTCGTCTATCAGCCGGGAGAGCGCCGCGAAGGCGGCAGCTACGAGAAACGGCAAAGGCAAATCGTGATCTGGAATTCCGTGATGGAGGAGCACAATTTCCTTGTCAGACTATGGGATGTGATCGCCACAGGCGCGTTGATCTAGCGGATCAGGGCCTTTACCAGAAACTGGATTACCAGGGGCACCGTTATTGCAGAAACAAGGGCTCCAAACATCACGTCGGGCGCTGCAAGTGTGGCACATCTTTTTGCGCTTCGGGCCAGAACATAGACATTTGCCGCAGGTGGCAATGATGCCATTAGAACCGCTGTGCCCAACCAGACCGGCTGGTGCTCCAAAACAGGCCAAAGGCAGAGGCCTACCAGCACAGGATGCAGAGCCAGCTTCACAGAAAGGCTGGCTGTGACGCCCGACGAAACTCCTAGCCCTTCTTGACGGGCAAGAGTCAAACCGAGCGAGAACAAAACGCCAGGGGCCGCCGCAGTTGACAGTTACAGCCAGCGTAAACCCGGTGGTACCTAGGCCAAGGGCAATCGCAACGGTCAGGATAATCGGAGGACGCCGGGCATTGCCCAAAGCCACGATCAACCTCTTGGCCGATGCTCCGGCAGCTGGCACCGACCACAAGGACAACAGCACGATGATCTCGGAACAGAAAATCATGGCCGCCTGAAGGCCTGCGTCCTCCCCGAGCAGCTGAACAGAGAGGACCGCTGATATAGCCAATATTGGAGTAGGATCAGAGAAGCCCGGAACCGGCCGTGTCCGCATTCCTTCCTCTACGGCGGCCAAGGGTGGCCGCGAGGAAAAACAAACCTACCGTGAACGCTGAAGTCACGCTCAGCAGCAGTAGGACACAACCGGATGGACTGCGAGCCCTGCTGATTGTGTGAAACAGCAGGGCTCGCATGGCCAAGTAAAACACAAAATTTTCGAGCTAGCCCTGTGCGTTTTCTGATTTGGCTTGGATCCGCTGGGCCAGAAAACCAAGCCCGATGTGGATGAGGAACGGGAACAAGAGGCCAAGGCCAAGCATTACAGTTTATTCCGGTCACCGGGTCTGTAACCGGAGCAGCGGTTATGCACCCAGGCGGCGATCAATCTATGCATTAGCCTGGGCAAACGCGTTTGCCGTTTCCAGATCCGCGAGCGGCGAGAACATCTCAAAGTCGAACTCGTCACGGGGCTTTCCCTGGCGCGCCCTGGAGGGCCAGTCCGGCGATGCCAGTGCGGCCTTGCCGATTGCGACAAAATCGCAATCGCCTTGCGTGATCAGACGTTCTGCCACCTCCGGATCGCCCAGATCACCATTTGCGATCACAAGCAAAGAGGTGAACCTCTTGGCCAGCGCAGTCAGAGATTTGCCCTCTCCGAAGGCCGGTGCATTCGCGGCTCCCGGGAGCCGTTTCGCCAGGTCGTGCGCTGATCGGCGCGCTCATGACTGCGCAAATCCTGCGATAGCGGTTCTGAGTTCGGCCGGCGACATCTCCAGCGGATAGGAATAGGCACCTGTGCCGCGGTAGAATGGCATCTGGCTCCTCTTTGGCCGCACAGCTGGCGGGCCGCGGGTTTCATTTGCAAAACGATTGCGCGGCGTATTGGCGACGCCCCGCGCGTACTTTGCGCGTCCAAGGAGTATTTGGCCGAGGCTTCTCCAATTGCAAGCTTGCAAGATATGCAGCGCCACAAGACGCTAATGTTCAGTAACCTGCAAACTCCATCCAGCTGGTTCATGCGGCAGGGGACTGTCAAGGAGCGGGTCACTCCGCATGTGCCGTTTCAGGCGAACAACATCTATGTACTGAAGCGCGCTGCTGTGAACGGAGCAGGCATCGCGTTCCTGCCGAAAGTGATCGTTGAAACGGAGCTGCGCTCCGGCGCGCTTGTGCATTTGAACGCCTTCGAAGATGCGGCACCCTTCAAACTCTATCTGCTGCGGGCATCGCAAAAGCACCTCCCGGCCCGCATACAAGCAGCTTGGCATTTTTTTGCCGTCGTATAAAAATACCAGATGTTTGATCCCGTCGTCTGATGGTGCAATCCATTCGTTGAAGTAGAAAAATGCCGTATGGGACAAAAGCGTCAGCAACCTTAGAGCCCCACAGTTTGTGTTGAACGGGGCGACAGAAGCAGTGCAAGCGGAAACCGGTCAAGGCCCCTTAGCCTGGCCTACCTGGCCGCTGCGGAATCCGCCTGAGATCTTTTGCGGGCCAGGAGCACCCCGGTTTACAAATGCCTCCACGGCCTTTTACCCCTTTGTGGATCATCGCAGACCCACATTGGCACACCGATGCCGTCGGGGGGCGGTCAAATCATCAAAGCCGCTCTGAATGCCTCTAGCAGTTCAGATGTTTTGGACTGAGTTTACCCGGAAGCACGCGCCCATGAAGCAAAGCGCTCCACTTCCGCAAAACGCGGATGATTGCTGCGGCTCACGGCCCAGAAGGTTCTGCCGGGCAGTTCCGTTTCAGACAGGCGCACAAGGTGCCCGGCTGCAACAGCGGAGGCGGCCAATACGCTGGAAGCCAGTACCACGCCCTGACCTGCAAGCGCCGAATCTATGGCATTGATTTCCTCGGAAAAGTGCTGTGCGATCTCCGGCACCGCCCCCCCAAGTCCGGCCGCGTGAGACCAGCGCTGCCAGCTAGGCGACGCTTCCGCGCCGCAATTCCAGCGGTACTGGATCAGCGGCAGGCCCAAAATACCGGCGTCGCCGTTGAGCGTATGACGGCGCAGCACGTCCGGCGCGCAGAGCGGGATCAGGCTGTCTTCGAACAGCGGCAGCCATTGATCTTCGGGCTCCGCCTGGACTGCGTAGCGAACCGCAACGTCGACATCGCTACCGGACAGATCCACCGGCTGGTTGTCGGCCTCGACCTTCAGGTTCAGCCCGGTCTGACTGCGCAAGGCGGGCAGGCGCCGCATGAGCCAGAGGCTGGCGAAGGCCACCGTGACGGACACCGTCAACGGGCGTTCCGAATCCAGCTGCGAAATCCCCGCGATGGCGTTGCTCATACGGTCGAAACTCTCGCGCAGCACCGGGAACAATGCCGCTCCTTCGTCCGACAGGCGGATTGGACGCGGATAGCGGTGGAAGAGTTTCACCTCCAGGATCTCTTCCAGCTGGCGGATCTGGTGGCTGATCGCAGTCGGCGTCAGGTGAAGTTCGGCCGCGGCACGAGCAAAATGCAGATGCCGGGCGGCGGCTTCAAAAGCACGGAGCGCGTGGAGTGGAGGCAGGCGCCGCATCGATCTCGTCCTTTCCGTTCGGGTTGGAGTCAGGATGAATTTCATTCATCCTGACCATGAAAAATTCGCCTTCGCCAGAGGGTTGGCCGCTTGGTAGGCACAATGCGCAGTGCATAAACTCAGGAGATTGCCCATGCCCACCCTGTTGCGAATTGATGCAAGCGCCCAGCTTGAGGAACGCTCCCTCACACGTCATCTGACCGGGCTGTTCGCGCAAAACTTTCTGGCTCAAGCTCCGGACACGAAAGTGATTACCCGGGATGTCGGGTTGAACCCGATTCCTGCGATCGACCATAAATTCATCCATGCCGCCTTTACCCCGCCCGGGGACCGTGAGCCGTGGATGAACGGGCGTCTGGCGCTGTCCGACGAGCTGGTCGATGAGGTGATCGCGGCGGATATCGTCGTCCTCGGCGCGCCGATGTACAACTACGGCATGCCGGCCGCCCTGAAAGGCTGGATCGACCATATCGCGCGGATCGGCCGGACCTTTTCCTTTGATCTGGCGCGTGGCGACACGCCGATCGAGCCGATCCTGTCGGGAAAACGGCTGGTGGTGCTGTCGTCGCGCGGCGAATTCGGCTTTGCTTCGGGCGGTGTGCGGGCTCACCTCAACGCGCTTGACCCGGCGCTGGCGGCTTGCGCGCATTACTTCGGCGTAGCGCAGGCGGATATCGATACGATCGCTATCGAATATCAGGAGTTCAAGGACGCGCGTCACCAGGCGTCGGTTGAGACGGCAGAGGCCCGCACCCGCGAGCTGGCCGCGAAACTGGCTGCGAAACTGGCCGGTGCGGCGGCGCAGGCAGCCTAAGACATTCGTCTGAGACAGTAAAATCGGGGGGCGCGGATCGATATCCTCGCCCCCAGTTTTTTGTGCAATCTGGATCACTCAGCGTCCTGAAGGAGCAGGACTTCCAGCGCACTTGGCTGCGCATCCTCGCCATTGATCGGCAAAAGATCCATCGGGCAGCAGGAAATCACCACCACAGCATCCATTTCAGCGCGGAACAGCACATGGTCGCCTTGACTCGAAACCGGAGCACGCCACTCCATCGCACCGTCATCGACCACCGGCGTGTTCATCCAGAGGTTCAGCGGGCAAGGCACCGATGCCGGACGCAGGCCGATCGCCCCCAGCGCCATGCGCAGGTTGTCGGTGCAATTGTCGTGATAGTCCTCATGGCCCAATTGCGCGTAACGGTGCACATCGCAGGACGCGACCAGCGTGTCGTGAACACCGGGTGAGGTGTCCTCAACCAGCGTGAGGATCGGGCGGCGCCGGTTGGTCACCAGCGCATCGCCGGGGCGCGGCGACACGCGCCGCAGCGTCGGGCGCAGGTGCTCCATCGACAGGTATTCGTTGCAGTCGCCCTCGGCAAAGGCCCAGAAATCACCGATCTGGCTGCCGTCTCGGTTGATGACCGACAGCAGCTCACCCTTTTTCACGCGCATCGCCCGGCCCTGACGGGCGGGAATGGTGTAAGTGGTATCGGGGCTGAGGCGGCCATCCTCTGCAAGCGTCTGATGCGCGCTCGGGTTCTCACCGTCGGGCCGTGCAGCATCAAAGGGGGTATTGAGGGTATCCATCTTCATTTCTCCATCAGGACGGGATGAGTGTAGGGGGCTGCGGGCTCACGGTGCGGCTGCCAGGCGCCTTCGGCCTCCTGTCTGGCGGCATAGGCGGCGATCTCTTCCAGCGGTGCGAACCAGACATCGCCGCGCGACAGCACCTCCTCGAGCCAGCGCTCCACCACCCGCCAGCGGGCCAGCCGCCCGGTCAGGAACGGATGCCAGATGCCGATCCAGAGGCCACCGGCCTCGTATTGTGCCTCGAACTCCTCAAAGGAAGCCTCCAATCCGCGGCGCGGCGACATCACCGGCATCTTGTAGCCGATCTCGTCGAAATGCGCGAAAGGCGGCCAGTCGTCACTGCCCCAATGCACCGGCAGCTCGTAGAGAGAGCCGGATGCGGTGTCGATCCGATAGGGCAGATCGTCCGCCATCATCGAGCTTTCATAAGTCAACCCGTGCTTCACCGCGAGCGACAGCACCTCGGGGGTGACATTGTAGACCGGGGCGCGATAGCCGCGCGGGGTGCTGCCGGTCATCTGGCAGTGCACCTCAAGCGCCCGCTCGAACCAATAGGCCTGTTCCTCGGCGCTCTGTTCGGCAGGGTCTTCGTGCAGATACCCATGGTGGCCGATCTCATGCCCGCCGGCGAGGACCGCCTCGACCGTCTCGGGGTATTGCTCCATCACCCAGCCGGGCATGAAAAAGGACTGTTTGAGCCCCAACCGCCGGTAGGTTTCAAGAATACGCGGCACACCGGCGTTCGGGCCATAGCGGCCCATGCTGATCGGGTAGAGGCGGCGGTGCCCGTCGTCCGGCCGGGCGATGTGGATCAGGCTGTCGGCATCCACGTCAAACGTGATCGCACAGGCACAGCGGGCACCGTTCGGCCATTGGATCTGATTGCGGATCATGTCAGGGCTTCCTTTCGCATCAGCAGCGTTTCGACCATTGCCGCAGTGGCAAGCAGGGTTCGGTCACTGTCCGGAGGGCCGACCAGCTGCAAGCCCACCCAGCAGCCCGCGTCCGTCTTTCCGGCGGGCAGAGAAATGGCGGGCAAATCCAGCAGGCTCGCTGGCATGGTCAGGCGTAGAGCCGCAGCATTTGTTGCGGCAAAAGTTTGGGGATCTTCCAGCAGCGGCGCCAGGTGCGGGGCTTCGATGGCAACCGTCGGCAGGAGGTAGATGGTATCGGAGGCTCGGACGGTTTCGCGCAACGCTCTGGCACCCTGTTTGACGCGCGCGATCTTGTCCAGATCCAGACTCGCCGAAGCGCGGAGCCGCGCCGCGACAAAAGGGTCAAGGCGATGGGCGTTAGCGGTTTCGAGCAGGGGCCCACAGGTCTGGACCGCCTCGAAAGCTCCCGGCCAGCCGCCCGCGCTGATCAGCGCCAACGCCTCATCCAAAGGCGACCGACCGGGGTAGTCCATCAAAACGCCCGCCTGTTCGAGATCTGTCACCGCATCCTTGCAGCGCTGGGAAACCGGCGCAGCAACACTGCCCCCGTCAAGCAGGTCGCTGACAACCGAAAGGCCGCTGGCCGCGTCCGGCTTGGCAGTATCGCAGGACAGAATGGCATCCAGCTCGATGACATCGGCAACCGAGCGCGCAAAGCTGCCAACCGTGTCATAGCTGGGCGCGAGTGGTAACACGCCGCTCATCGGATACCGTCCGCGCGTGGGCCGAAAGCCCACCACGCCCTGAAACGCCGCGGGCACCCGGCAGGAGCCTGCAGTATCGGTACCGACGGCCAGACGGGTTGTCCCGCGCGCGACAGAGGCCGCAGCCCCCGAGGACGAGCCCCCCGGTGCCCGCCCTTCTATCAGCGGTGTTCCATAGTGGGGATTATAACCAATCCCGGAGAACGCCAGTTCCGATTGATTGGTGACGCCGATGCTGACCAGACCGGCCTTGCAGGCCCGATCTACGACCTCTGCATCCGCAGAGGCAGGTGCCGCTGCACGCCAGTGCAGAGAGCCCGCACGCGTGGTGACGCCCTTGATCGCGATCATATCCTTCCAAGAGACCGTGCTCCCATCGAGGGGTCCCAATCTTTCGGTGCGACCATCGCTTTGACGTGCTTCCGCGCGGGCCCGGGCCGGCAACAGGGACAGGAAAACTTCCGTTTCCCGACTGGCTCGACGTAGAGCGTCCATGGTCTTGTCGAGAACAGAGCTCATGCGGCTTTCACCACTTTGGAACCGGACTCCGATTGTCGCGCACTCTCCAGAAGAAAGCCGTCGCTGGAGTGCCAGGAGGCAAAGACCCGGGCCCCGGTGCTTGCGTCCAGCTGTTCAAGCTCGCGTTGCTGAACTTGCGCCACAAGGCTGTGGCCAGATGCGGTTTCTAGATGCAAATTGACAACCGCACCGGCAAATTCCTCTGACACCAGCGTGCAGACGATTTCGTTCTCGCCCCAACCTGGGTTGACGGTCACGGAGATTCTGTCCGCCCGTACAGCCAAATCCGCGCTGTCGCCTTCCGACAGCCCGCTGCTGTCGGCGAGCTGAACCTTGCCGTCGCGTGTTTCCAGAAAGCGTTTGCCGTCCTCTTTGCTCGAGATCCTGCCTTCCAAAAGACTGATCCCACCGACGAATTGCGCCACAAATTTGCTGCGGGGCCGCAGAAAGATGTCCTGCGGGCTTCCGATCTGCTCCACCCGGCCGCCGTTCATGATGACAACCCGGTCAGCCAGCGAGAAGGCCTCGGAATGGCTGTGGGTGACATAGACAAAGGTGATGCCAAGCTCGCGCTGAAGCTTTTTCAGCTCGCCCTGCATCTTGATGGCCATATGGGCGTCCAGCGCTGAAAGCGGCTCGTCCAAAAGCAGCACTTTGGGCTCCAGCACAAGGCTGCGGGCCAGGGCGACGCGCTGGCGCTGGCCGCCTGACAGCCGCGCGACATTGCGGTCTGCGTAGGTGGAAATGCCCAGCCGCTCCAGCCAGTCATCGGCGCGGCGGCGGCGCTCTGCCCCGGCAACGCCGCGCATCTTGAGCCCGAACTCGACGTTTTCCCGCACGGTCATGAAGGGGAACAAGGCCAGGCTTTGCCAGACCATGGGGGTTTCCCGTTCCCAGACCGGCAGTTGGTCGATGCGGTTGCCCGCAAGGGTGATCTGGCCACGGTCTGCGGTTTCGAGCCCAGCAAGCATGCGCAGGCTCGTGGTCTTGCCACAACCGGACGGCCCCATGATTGCAATGAATTCCCCCTCGGCAATATTCAGCGAAAACTCTTCGACGGCGACGTAGGTGCCATAGGACTTGGCAAGCCCGTCCAATTTGAGATGCAGTTTGGTCATTATGTCTCCTCCTTAGACATGGCGCCGCCGCTCTGGCTCAGGACCACGGCAAGCGCGATCAGAACCAGTGTCAGCGTGACGGAAAAACTCAATGTGCCGATGACGTGGATGGTCGGGTCGACCTGCCCCTGAAGCGTATTGAGAACCGCAACGGGAATGGTCTGGTTCAACCCGCCCGTGAACCAAGCGATAACGTACTCGTCAAACGACACAGCAAAGGTGATGAGGAAGGCGGCGAGAATGGCGGGCAGCGTATGGGGCAGCACGATACGGATGAGTGCGGAAGAGGGCTGCGCGCCAAGGTTCTGCGCTGCGGTTTCCAGCGTCTCATCCAGCTGCGCCAGCCGCAGCCGGCAGACCGCCATCGCAAAGGGCGCGGCAATCACGACATGGGCGGCAACCACGGCCGTAAGCGTGCCGGCAATGCCGATACGGGAAAAGAAGGCCAGCATGGCGAGGCCAAGGATGACCAGTGGCACCGTCGGAGGCAGCAAAGCCAGCGCCAGCACGGCTTTCTGGCCAAAGAACCGGAAACGATAGTCCGCATAGGCCGCGGCAAATCCCAGTGTGGTGGCGATCAGCGCGGTAATCCCGGCAACCGTCAGGCTGTTCCACAGGGCCTCCAGCATGGCGCGGTCAGTCAGGACCTGCGCATACCATTGGGTGCTGAACCCGGACATGTTGAGGCTCGGGAAACGGTCGGCGCTGAAGGAAAACAGGACTGCCGAAAGGATCGGCGCGTAGAGCAGCAGGAAAACCACTGCGAGCCCGGCAATCCAGAAGGCTTTCGGCATGGCGTGTTTCAGATGCGGGGGCATGTCTTATCCTTTCTCGCGGTACGCCCAAAGGACGGTTACGAAAGCGGTGGCCAGCAGGCTGGCGATCATCAGCAGCGACACGACGGCGGCGCGTGGCCATTGCTGACCGGCACGAACAAGATCCGTCACGAGGATCGGCAGGGTTTGGAAGGCGCCGCCGCCCAGATAGGCGGCGCTGACGAACTCTGCATAGGACAGCAAGAAGGCAAACAGCAGCCCGAGCGTCAGGCCGGGCCGGGCGGCGGGCAGGATCACGCGGAGCAGGATCGCTCCGGGCCGCGCCCCAAGGTTGGCCGCAGCGGAGATCCCGGTCCGGTCCACATTGGCAAGGGCGATGGTCTGCAGGATCAGCACCACCGGCAGCGCCAGTGTAGCATGGCCGAGAAACAGCGCGAAATAGGTGTTGAGAAGGCTTTCTCCCTTGCCGCCCAACGCCTGAACGATGGAAGAGATCACGCCGCCTTCGGCGAGGAACACCTGCCAGGAATAGATGCGAACGAGGTAGCTTGTGAAAAACGGCGCAATTGCAAGCCCCAGCAGGATCAGACGCTGGCGCGGCGCGGCAACAAAGGCCATCGCGTAGGAAGCCGGAAAGGCCAGCAGCGAAACCGCGACAGCGCTAGCCATCGCAAGCCCGTAGCTGCGCCAGAAACTGGCCCAGAGGAAGTCTAGGCCCAGAACATAGCGCCAGGCTGACAGCGTGGCGTCCGGTGTCAGCCGGTAATTCGCCACGGACCAGAAGGAAATCGCCACCAGTAAGCCCAGCGGCACTGCAAAAAACAACAGCAGCCAGGCAGGCAAGGGCAGCACCCATAGCGCCTGCCAGGCACGATTGAAGAGGAAATGGAACCGGCGCGCCGGAGTGCGGGCGGCGATAGCAGGGGAAGTCATGTCGGTATCTCCCATAAGGCTGCGGTCCCGGCTGCGGCGCCGGGACCAGACCGGGCATCAGGCGTTCTTGTAGCGCGTCCAGGCGTCGTTCCAGGTTTCCAGCGATTGCTGGACCGGGAGCTCCCGCAGGCGGATACGCCCGGCTCGGATTTCATCCAGCGCGTTTGGCCCGTTCAGCACCATGTTCTGGCGCCGTGCCTCGCCCGGCAGTTCCTCGTTCAGCCGGTCCCAGCCCGACCGCGTCGGGATCATGGCCGGATAGGCCTTGAGCGTGGCGGTTTTCACCTGTCCCTCGGGTGACAGCATGTATTGGATGAAGGTCCGCGCCAGATCCTGATTTCTGGAGCCTCCGCCGATCGACAGCGACTCGGTCCACTGCAGGCCGCCTTCCTCGGGGATGGTCGTGGTGACATCGGCACCATCCCGGGCCAGCACGCCGGTGATCCAGTCGCCGATACCGGGGATCGCGGCGACCTCGCCGGAGCGCAGCGCCGACAGCATGCCGCCATAATCATAGAAGCCGCGCACCTGAGGCCGGAGCGACATCAGCGTATCGGACAGTTCCGTCCAGTGTTGCTCATCCAGGTCAAAGGGCGACAGGTTGCCATTGAGGAGGCTCAAGGCGCCCAGGTTGGGCAGGTGCCAGTCGAAATGGCCGATCCGCCCCTCATGCCGAGAGTCCCACATGCCGCGGTAGCTGCGTGCTTCCGCTTCGCTCATCGCGGCGCGGTTATGGGAAAGCCCGAGGAACCCGAACCGCAGGAAAACTGCATAGGGGCGGTCGTCGAACCAGTGGCCGCGGAAATTCTGAAACTCCGGGAAGAAGTCATCGAACGGGTAGTCCTCCGGCACCAACGGTTCAATGAAGCCGGCCTGCTGCAATTGCACCACGTATTCCGCATCCGACAGGATCACGTCGTAAGTTCCGGTCGGAGACTGTGCAATTTGCGCAAGCATCTGGTCGCCGCCGACATACTCCTTGGCGCGGATGCGAACGTTGTGCATCTCCTCGAATGCGCCGATGACTTCGGGGTCGGCATGGCCTGCCCAGGTGAGCATCGACAAGTCGCGGCGGCCCTGCGCACGCAGCACGGCCGGGGCGGCGACAGCAGCAGCCGCCGCAAGCCCCCCCTTGATCAACCGCCGCCGGGTGGTGATAATATTGTGTGTCATTTTTCCCTCCCATTTCATTCCACAAGCTTCAGAAAGAGGAGGCGAAAAAACAAATGACCTTTCGTCAGGCCATGCTGAGATATTTTTGCGCAAGCCGGATACGTCATGCGTAAACTACCGCCACTAAACGCAATTCGCGCCTTTGAGGCAGTGGCCCGCAAACTTAGTTTCGCCGAAGCAGGAGAAGAGCTCGGTGTCACCGCGACCGCTATTAGCCATCAAATCAGGCATCTCGAAGCCTACCTTGGCTTCCAGCTGGTTGAGCGCCGCCCCCGCCAGATTGCCCTCACGCCCGCCGGGCACGAGCTGTTTCCCAAGCTGCAGACCGCCTTTGATATTTTGGGCGAAGCCTTCACAATGCTCGACAAGGATGTCTCGCAATCGCTGGTCCGGGTCACAACCACATATGCTTTTGCGGAACGCTGGCTGGTCCCGCGCTTGTCGGACTTTTTCGAAAAACACGGCGACATCAGGGTCGAGGTTGAGACCGATGATGACGTTCTGGACCTGCGGGCCGACCGGCTGGACGTTGCGATCCGATATGGTTCGCAAGATGCCGCGAGCGAGGAGGCCGAGATTTTGTTCTCGGATCGCTACATCCCCGTCAGCCTGGCTGACCGCCCGGACGCCGTCTTGCAGAAATGCCGACTGCTGGGGTTTCGCTGGCGCAATCCGGACATGGGCGGCCCGACCTGGGAACAATGGTTCAAGGACGCCGGGGAACAGTTCCCTTCGGGCCGCATTACCCGTTTCAGCGATGAAAGTGCGGCTTTTAACGCGCTGGATCAGGGATTGGGGCTTCTTCTGTCCAGCAGTGTGCTAGTTGATGAAGGTCTGCAATCAGGCCGCTACCGGAAAATCCCCGGTCCCGAGCTGCGCGGATTTGCCTATTGCCTCGTGCTCAATCCGCTATCGCGCAACAAGCACGGCGTTAAGACATTCGCCGATTGGGTCAGGCGAACCGCTAAACAGATATGAGCCCAATCGCCTCCGCATCGATAGCAACCATCTTTCCACGGGCATAGACCGTAGGCATCAGGTGCACATCGTGCCCGATAGCAATTAGTTCACGCGCCCAATGATGCACTGACCCGCATACCTCAATACCGATTAAACAACTTGGTAGCGCTTCGAAGAACTCGAGCAACTATCTGCGCAGTGTAGAAGGGGTGAAGACAACAGTGCTGTCGGACGCAATACCATGAGCCTGAAAACGTCCTTGCCGAGGTCCAATCCTACTGTCGTGGCTCTCATAGCGGAGTTTCTTTCCTGTTGAATGATGACTTCCGCAGCTGCCGCAACGCGCGGTGGCTGGGAGCAGACGCCATCCACTCTTTGATATTGGATCTTGATTGCCGGCGAAAGCGCGGTTTTTTGTCGAGGGCAACGGGGAAGTATGAACGGCTGGTTTGGTGAAACCTGCAGCATGGCGGCCCCGTTGCCACCGGCGGAACAGGAAGCGCGAGCGGGGATTTTGTAAACACGAGAAAGGATAGGTTTTGTCGCCAAAGGCAAAACTCTGTGTCGCCGACAATTTGGTGTCGGGCGACACAAAGTTCTTCCATTCAGGATCAGGTAAGCCCCTGATTTTCAATCAGCGGAAAAATCATGCTAACAGATATCTTTTTTGGCGTCTCACAGGTTTGCCCCTCAGCCAGGAACAAGAGCACGAGCCGGATTGAACAGTCAGGCACCGGGGCCTGCCGATGGCAAGGCAGCCTTACCCTCAAATGCCAAAGCCAGCACCTTTTTGACCCCTTGCAGGGCCAGAGGTTTCGACAGGTGAACGTCAAAGCCTTCCCTCAGGTACTCCTCAACCTGAAAAGACATCGTATTTGCTGTGCAAACGACGGCAAACGTGTGTACCCTATTCCGGGAAAGTTCAAATCCAAGAATGGCTTGCAGTGCTTCGACACCGTTCATAACCGGCATGGAATAGTCCTGTATGTAAATGTCATATCTGCCGTTTTTGCAGGCCTCCACCGCTTGCCGCCCATTACTGACAATGTCGGCCTCAACGCCGAGTTTCCTCAGCATCGCTGAAATCACCACCTGATTGGCTCGATTGTCTTCGGCGACAAGTGCTCGACGGCCCTGGAAGCTCGCCAATTTGCTGCTGGGCGCTGCGGCCTGGACTTTGGCAGCAGTCACGGTGGACAACGGAATGTTCAGCGAGACCTCCGTGCCGTGTTCCTCCCTGTGGTTTGCCCCATGATCCCCGGATGGCGCTTCGGGTCAAATTGGGCGAAAAGGACGGCGGCTGCGGCATCCGGCATGGGTGCTTGGTGCAGCCCTGAGAAAAACTGCCAGTTGTGTCATCCACGCCGGCCTGGACAAAGGGCGGAATGGCTGTCACCAGGAAGCCGCCCCCTTCATCAGCGCCGCAGGGGAACCAGCTTGCTCAGGCTTCGCTGTTCAGAGACGCCCGCCACACCCGGAACCGCCACGGCCCTGTCACCTCCTGCACCAGGCCCTGCGCGTCAAACCACGCAATGTTCCTTTGCCCCGCCGCGCGGCTGACGCCGGTGCGCTCTTCGGCTAGCGGGACTGTCATCAGCGGCCAGCTCCGGCACACCTCGATCAGCCGCGGCGATATGCGGCCCGACAGGAGTTTGATACCGCCGCGGGCTTCGCTCTCCCATTGATCCAGTTGATCAAGGTTTCGCATCGCGCGGATGGTCCCGTTTTCCACCGGCTGCAGCCACCGCCGCAGCCGGTCCAGTGGCTCCCCTACACCGCGCAGCCCCCTGCCCCGCTCACCGGCACCGGCGCGAACAAGGCACCGCCCTGCCCCGCGCCGGCCGAAATGCGCGCGGCAATCACTGCACCTTCCAGACTGCCTCCCCCGGGGCCGATCCCGGCCATTGGCCAGAGGTGAAAGGCAAAGCACGCACGGACGACCGGATGCAGGGCTGAAGCGGCTTTCCTGACTCCATTGCAAACCTGTTTCACCTGCCGCGCCACGAGATGACATCCGAAAACTTTCGCGAACTCCGCGCCGCCGCCACGGATTCGTGGCGCGGCATCGCTCAACTCGAAGCCGTTTGAACATCGAAACCAGTCCAGCCTTTAAGCCAAGCCGGTTAACTTTACGGTGCCCTCGGGGCAACTTATACACCCAGAAACCGGTCCGCCATGTCGGCCGGAAGCTCTCCGATCCGGCCCTCCCAGGCGTTGCTGCCCTTGTTGAGGATCACCCCGCGGTCGGCAATGGCCGACAGTTCCTTCAGTGATTTGTCGACCACCAGAATGGCCAGCCCGGCACTGGTCTTAAGCCATGCAATCGCCGCCCAGATTTCCTGCCGTACCACCGGCGCCAAACCCTCTGTCGCCTCGTCCAGGATCAGCAGCCGCGGGTTGGTCATCAAGGCGCGGCTGATGGTCAGCATCTGCTGTTCGCCGCCTGACAAAGACCCGGCTTTCTGGCTTCGCCGCTCCTCCAGCCGCGGAAACAGCTCTGCTACCTTCTTGAAATCCCACGGGCCGGGGCGCGCTGCGGCCGTCAGGTTTTCCTCAACCGTCAAAGGCGCAAAGCACCGCCGCCCTTCCGGCACCAGACCGATACCCAGCCGGGCGATCTTGTGCGACGGCAGCTGGCGCAGGTCGTGACCGTCAAACCGCAGCTCCCCTCGGGAGGCCGCCAGCATCCCGCAGATGGTCTTGATGGTGGTGGATTTGCCCATGCCATTGCGGCCCATCAGCGCCACCACTTCGCCCTCAGCAATCTCCAGATCGACCCCGAACAGCGCCTGCGCCGGGCCATAAGACGCCTCAACCCCTTGTAATGACAGCAGGCTCATGCGGCGGCGTCCTCTCCCAGGTAGGCACGGCGCACCTCAGCGTTGGCGCGGATTTCTGCCGCGGTGCCGGTGGCGATGATCTGGCCGTAGACCAGCACGCTGATCCGGTCCGCCAGCGCAAAGACCGCGTCCATATCATGTTCCACCAGCAGGATCGGTGCCTGCTCGCGCAAACCGTCAAGAAACCCCGTCAGCCGATGAGAGCCATCCGCCCCCAGCCCGGCCATCGGCTCATCCATCAGAAACAGCTTCGGCTTCAGCGTCAGCGCCACCGCGACCTCCAGCTGGCGGCGCTGGCCGTGCGACAGGTCCGCGGTGCGGCGGTGGGCGTCGTCGGTCAGACCGACCCGCTCCAGCGCATCGCACGCCACTTCCAGCAGCGCCGGATCCTCCATCACGTTGCGGAAAAAGCGGAACACCCGCCCCTGGCCGCCAAGCGCGCCCAGCACCGCGTTCTGCAGCACGGTGTAGTCCATCGCCAGCGCCGAGATCTGGAACGTCCGTCCCAACCCCATCCGCGCCCGCGCCACCGTATCCAGTGCGGTGACATCGCGGCCCAGCAGTTCCACTGTGCCGCTGTCGGGGGCGAAGTTTCCGGCGATCTGTTTGATAAGTGTGGATTTTCCCGCCCCATTGGGGCCGATCAGCGCGTGGATTTCTCCCGCCCGCAAATCCAGCGAGACATTGCTGCTGGCCTTCAGTGCGCCAAAGCTCTTGCACAGGTTGTCGGTTTTCAGCACCACATCAGCCATGCGCCTTCTCCCGCCCCGCAATCGCTCCGATCAGCCCGCCGCGGGCAAACAGCACAATCAGCAGCAGCAGCACGCCCAGGAAGATCTGCCAGTAATCGCTGATGCCGCCCAAGAGATGCTCCAGCACGATATACAGCGCTGCACCGGCCACCGGACCATACAACCGCCCGACACCGCCCAAGATCACAAAGATCATGATCTCGCCGCTGGTGTGCCAGCTCAGCATGGTGGGGCTGACGAACCGGTTCAGATCCGCAAACAGTGCCCCCGCCAGCCCGGTGATCGCGCCGGAAATCACAAAGGCCGTCAGCCGCAGGGTAAACGGGGTCAGCCCCACCGCCTCGACCCGGTCTTCGTTCTGGCGTGCGGCGGCCAGTGCCAGCCCAAATGGCGAGCGCGCCAGCCGGGCGGCAAAAAACAGCGCGCCGCACAGGATCACATAAGCAATGGCAAAGAACTGGATCGGGTCCAGGGTGTTCAGCCCCGGAAATTCATTACGGACCCAGATCGACAGCCCGTCTTCGCCGCCATAGGCGCTCCAGCTGATCGCGAAGTAATAGAGCATCTGCCCGAAAGCCAATGTGATCATGATGAAATAGACACCTGAGGTGCGCAAGGACAACGCCCCGATGACCAGCGCCGCCAACGCGCTGAACACCACAGCCGTCAGCCAGATCAGCGGCATCTGGTTGCTGCCCTCAAACAGGAACGGCCATTCAAACAACGGCTCGTAATTCTGGGCATGAGCGGCAAGAATGCCCATGGCATAGCCGCCGATCCCGAAAAACGCCGCATGGCCCAGGCTGATCAGCCCGCCCAGCCCCAAGGCGATGTTCAGGCCAACCCCGGCCAGCGCCAGGATCGCGGCCTTGGTCGCCAGGGTGATGATGAACGGTTCATCCAGCGACCAGGCCGCCAGCGGCACCAGCAAAAGAGCTGCAATCATTGCCCAGTTCAGCAGGCTTTCGCGGGTAACCATCATGCGCTCCCTCCATAAAGGCCCGATGGGCGCACCAAAAGAACCCCCGCCATTAGAATGTAAATCAGCATCGAGGCGAGTGACGCGCCGGCCGATGCCGCACTGGCAGGCTCCATGAACAGGGTGAAAAGCCGCGGCAGGAACACGCCGCCCAAAGTGTCGGTCATCCCGACCAGCAGCGCCCCCGCCAAGGCGCCCTTGATCGAGCCGATGCCGCCGATGACGATCACCACAAAGGCCAGGATCAGAACCGGCTCGCCCATGCCGACCTGGACCGATTGGATTGCCCCCACCAGCGCACCGGCCAGACCGGCCAATGCGGCGCCTAGGGCAAACACCAGCGTGTAGAGTTTGGAAATATCGACGCCAAGGGCGGCAATCATCTCGCGGTCGGCCTCGCCTGCGCGGATCTGGATGCCGATGCGGGTGCGGGCGATCAGCAGGAACAGCCCCGCGGCAATGGCCAGCCCGGTCAGGATGATCGCCAGCCGGTACAGCGGGTATTCAATGCCGCCCGGCAGGGTAACCGGCCCCGACAAATAGGACGGCACGTCCAGAAACAGCGGGAAGGATCCGAACAGCCAGCGGGTGCCTTCGGAAAATATCAGGATCAGTGCGAAGGTCGCCAGCACCTGGTCCAAGTGGTCGCGCCGGTAGAGGCGGCGGATCACCACCAGCTCCATCAGAGCGCCCGCGGCAGCCGCGGCGGCCAGGCTGGCGATCAGCGCCAGCAGAAACGAGCCTGTCCACCCGGCTACGGCGGCGGCAGCAAAGGCGCCAACCATGTAAAGCGAACCATGGGCCAGGTTGATCAGCCCCATCACCCCGAACACCAGCGTCAGACCGGCTGCCATCAGAAACAGCATGATGCCGAACTGCAGCCCGTTCAGGATCTGCTCCAGAACTAGAATATAGGTCATTTGAATTTCCGAAGGGGAAGCCTTGCCGCAGCGGAGACGCAGTGGCGCCTCCGCTTGACGATTTGTCTTACATCTTGCACTCGCCGGCGTAAGCGTCGGCGTGGTCGGTCAGGCCGGTGGCAATGATCTTATTGGTGAAGACATCGCCTTCCTTGATCACTTCACGGACATAAATGTCCTGCACCGGATGGTGGTTGTCTCCGAACCTGAAATCACCGCGGACCGAGTCGAACTCCGCCGCTTTCAGCGCTGCGCGGAACGCGTCCTGATCGGCCGGCTCTGCCTTGTCCAGCGCGCTCAGGATCAGGTTGGCAGTGTCAAAGCCCTGGCTGGCATAGAGCGATGGCAGACGGCCGTATTTCTCCTGAAAGGCGGCGACAAAGGCAGCATTGGCCGGATTGTCGATGTCCTTGTTCCACTGCGAGGTGTTCTTGACCCCCAGCGCGGCATCACCCACCGCCTGCAGGATGCCCTGATCAAACGAGAAAGCGGGGCCGACAACCGGCAGATCGACGCCGCTGCCCGCGTATTGTTTCAGGAAGGAAATCCCCATGCCGCCCGGCAGGAAGAAATAGACGGAGTCGGCACCCGAGGCCCGGATTTGCGCGATTTCCGCCGCATAATCGGTCTGCCCCAGCTTGGTGTAGATCTCGCCCGAAAGTTCGCCCTCATACATGCGTTTGTAGCCGGTCAGCGCGTCCTTGCCCGCCGGGTAGTTCGGCGCCAGGATAAAACTGTTCTTCAGCCCCGCATCATTGGCATAGGCGCCCGCGGCCTCATGCAGGTTGTCGTTCTGCCAGGCCACGTTGAAGTAATTCGGATGGCAGCGCTTGCCCGCCAGCGCCGACGGTCCGGCGTTGGGCGACAGGTAGAACACGCCCTGCGCAGTGACTGCGGGCACCACCGCCATCGCCAGGTTGGACCAGATGATGCCGGTCAGGATATCCACCTTCTCGGACTGGATCATCCGGTCAGCGATCTGCACCGCTGCATCGGGTTTGCGCTGATCGTCCTCGATCACCACTTCAACCCCGTCGCGGCCGTCCTGTTCGATCGCCAGCATAAAACCGTCGCGCACGTCCACGCCCAGGCCTGCGCCGCCGCCGGACAGGGTGGTGATCATGCCAATCTTGGTGTCGGCCTGGGCCGCAGCCGCCAGCGCCGGGACCGCCGCTGCCATGGCGAGCATCCGAATGGTCTTCATTACGTCTTTCCTCCCAGAATATGCCCCGGTCCGAAGCCAGGGTTATGGATCAAATGCTTGCGACTTTAACGCCGTCCCGGCAGAAGCCAAGACCCGCTGCAGCCCGCATCTCCCCGGCTGATCTTTCGCCAGCCTTTGAAACGAGCCTACGCAGGCTTGAACATTTATTTCAAGCATAAAATATATAGGGCAGCATTGATGGTCTGCCGGTCCGGAACCGTTTCGGGAATCGCACCCGCGGCAGCGAGGGGCCGGGCCCTCGCGCTCCCCGGAGTGTTTTCACCCAGAACAAAGCAAAAAGCCCGGTGCCTTTAAAATGGAGCCGGTTTTTCATTGACGGCCCTTACAGCAGATCGAACAACCGGCCTGGCACATTTTCGTGGCGGGGAAGCCCGAGCGCCCGCATGGCGGCAAACATCATGGCCTGGTTTGAGGTGACAACCGGCTTGCCAAGCGCAGCTTCAATCCGGCCGGCAGCCTCGAGCGACCGCATGTCGGTGCAGCTGAGGACGATGGCCTGAGCCTCCGGGTGATCAGCCTGGCAGGCCAAGTCAAAGACCTCATCCGGGGTGAGTTCCCCCTGGCCGTAATTGCCCAGTTCGCGGCCCGCATCGGCGCATTTCACCGTGGCGATCCGGTTGTGCATCAGGAATGCCACCGCCTGCGCCTTGATTTCGCCCAGGTAGGGGGAGGAGAAGCCCACCTTAGTTGCGCCCAGTGCATTGACGGCACCGACCAGCGCTCCTGCGGCGGTAAAGGACAGCGCACCGGAGCCCGCTTTGATATCCTGCGCCAGCTTCTCATCAAAACCAGGCCCATGGGTCAGTGTCGCCGAAGTGCAGCCATAGAGCACCACGTCCGGCCGCACCCCGGAGATCATCCGGAGGTCAAGGCGGATGTCCGAAGCACCCAGACCTGCCATCTGGCTGGAACCGGGAATTTCATCCGCGTCATAGCCGCCCATGCGCTGAAAATGCACGGTGGTGTCCGGGCAGCGCATCAGCATCATATCCGGCTCAAGATTGGTGTTGCTGAAGGGCACCAGCACGCCGATTTTTGCGCGGGTGCGGGTCTCATAGGTCATGGCGTTATTCCTTTCAGCACCGCCAGCGCACGCTCCATCACCTTTTGGCTGCAGATGGTGGCACGCAGGCAATCGCTGAGCCCATAGCCGCCCATGCCGCGCATCAGCAGTTTTTCCGCCCGCAGCGCCGCGTCCGCCGTCCGTGCCTCCCCCGGCGAGGCAAAGCGGATCAGTACGAAGTTGGTATGGCTCTGCGGCACCGCGAGCCCCAGCGCACGGCAGGCCGCGGCAAACCGGTTGCGGATCGCGGCGGTTCTGGCCACCGCATCGCGCATATGCGTCTGGTCCCGCATGGCCGCGGCCGCCATTGCCTGTGACGGGATGGAGATATTGTTCGGGTTCAGAAGCTTGCGAACCTCGCCCGCGATTCCAGGTGGAAAATACCCCCAGCCTGCCCGGGCACCTGCCAGGCCGTAAGCCTTGGAAAGCGTTCGTGTCACCACCGTATCGCCGCCCTCCACCAGGGCAAAGACCTCGCCGGGATCATTCTCCGCATCGGCAAATTCGGCATAGGCCTGATCGACAACCAGCAGCACATCCGCAGGCAAGCCCGCGCGCAGGCCCAGGAGTTCGCTGTTGGGGATCAGCGTACCGGTGGGATTTCCCGGGTTGCAGACAAAGACGATGCGGGTTTCGGGCGTCCTGGCTGCGAGGATGTTATCGACTGAAACGGTCAGCGCCCGCTCCCGCGCCTTGAGGTAATCCGCCTGCACCTGGGCCGTGGCCGACGCCGCAAAGGCATAGCCATAGTCGATGCCCAGCACCCTATCACCCGGCCCGGCAAAAGCGCGGATCAAGCAGCCAATCAGCTCCATAGATCCGGCCCCGCAGAGCACCTTGGCCGGGTCCAGCCCGCCGCGGAATTTTCCTGCGCCGCCGGAGTCGGGGCGCAGTTCGCGCCGCCACATGATCACGGGGGCAACCGCCTCGGTGATCTCCAACTGGCTGCCATAGACGCCCGACGGATAGGCGGTGGCCGACAGCCCGTCCGCATGGGGCCGCGCACCGGTGCCGCCGTTGTGGACCGGTTCGATGGCAAAGGTGCGGCCGCCATCGCAGGCCACCTCCGGCGCGTGGCGCATCGGCAGGTCGAACATGCAGCTGGCCCCCTCGGCCGGCACCTGATCCGGCAGCGCCTGATGCAGGCAGCCGAGCACCAGGTCCGGCGTCACCTGGCCCAGCGTGTGGCGCATCGCCACCGGCACCGGGCGCTGCGCGTTCAGGATGCAGCCCTTGGGGCCATCGACGGTAAAGGGCTCCAAGGAGCCTGTGTTGTTAGGGATATCCGGACCCACGATGCAGCGCAGGGCAAAAACGGTATAGGCAGTGGCATAGTTCAGCGGCACGTTGATGCCTTTCCGCGAACAACCCGAGGTGCCGGTGAAATCGACATGCATGCCGGTTTTGGTGACGGTCAGCGCCGCGTGCAGCTCCAGCGCGTTCTCGTAGCCGTCCATTTTCAGCACATTCCTGTAAACACCTTCGGGCACCTCGGCGATTGCCTCCAGCGTGCCGCGGCGGGAAGTGCCGATGATGTAAGCGCCAAGCGCATCCAGATCGCCGATACGGAACTCCTCCATCATGGCGGCCAGCCGCGTCACCCCCGCCTCGCAGCAGGCAATCAGCGCATAGATGTCGCCCTCATTGGCAATCGGCTCGCGGGAATTGGCGCGGATGATATCCATCAAGGGCGCGTTCGGCGTGCCTGCCTCCACCAGTTTGCAGGGCGGGATCAGAAGCCCCTCATCATAAATGTCGGACCCTTCAGGCCCCATGCCAAGGCCGCCCAGATCCACCAGATGCGAGGTGCAGGCGGTGAAACCTACCACCTTGCCGCCTTTAAAGGCGGGCATCATCAGCAGGAAATCGTTCAGATGCCCCGAGGCGAGCCAGGGATCGTTGGTCATGAAGATGTCGCCGGGTTTCATGGTCTCCACCGGAAACCGCTCGCGCAGGTGCAGCACCGCTTCGGCCATGGTATTGATATGGCCCGGCGTGCCGGTGACCGCCTGGGCCAGCATCCGTCCCTCGGCGTCGAAGATCCCGGCCGAGATGTCACCGCATTCTCGCACAATGGGCGAGAAGGCGGCACGGATCAGGGTCTGCCCCTGTTCTTCTACTACGGCCAGCAGGCGGTTCCACATGACTTGCAGGCGGGCGGGTGAAAGGTCGGACGAATGGCTGTCCATCATACGTCTCCTTTCTGGTTCCGGATCAGGACAAGGTTGCCTATTGCATCCCCGTGCGCGGAGAAATCCGCCGAGACCAGCGTCGTGGTTTGCGGTTCGGTGATCAGCGCCGGCCCGCAAACACGGTCGCCGGGGCTGAGGCCCTCCCTAGGCACCATTGCCGCCCGTTTTGTGCTGCCGTCCGCATCGCAAGTGATCACACGAAAGGCGGCCGGGGCGATGGTCCGCAGCTTTGGCGTCTGCTGCACCGGCGGAGCCTCTGCCTCCGGGGTCGCCACCCGAACCGCCCAGTTCAGGATCTCGATCTTCATCCCCGGCACGGGGCGGGAGAACTGTTTGGCATATTCGGTCTCGAACCCCGTGGTCAGGGGGCCGAGGTCAGCAGCGGTCAGATCGCGGTCCGGCAGCGGGATCTCGATCTCGTGCCCCTGCCCGTTATAGCGCATGAAGGCGCTGCGCTGGACTTGCGTTTCGGCCTCGCCCGCACCCTGTGCCACCACCGATTTCGCCTCGTCGATCATCTGGGCCAACAAGGTGTTGATGCTGCCTATGTCCATCGTCTCCAGCAGCGAATAGCGTGAACGCACGATTTCAAAACTGACCGGCGCAAACAGGAAACCAACAGCCGAGCCCACGCCCTGGTTGGGCGGGATCACGATGCGCGAAACCCCTGCGGAGCGCGCCACCCGCGTCGCATGCAGCGGGCCGTTGCCGCCAAAGGCAATCATCGTGCGCGGACCCAGATCCTTGCCTGATTCCACCGCGTGCATACGGCCCGCGCTTGCCATGCTTTCATCCACGATGCGGCTGACGCCATCGGCCGCGCCCACCCCATCCAGATCCAGCTTGGCGCCAATCACCCGGGCCAGCGCCAGTTCCGACGCCTCCGGATCGATCTGGATGTGCCCCTCGGCAAAGGTATCGGGCAGAATATAGCCCAGGGTGATGTCACTGTCGGTCACCGTCGGCTCGGTGCCGCCGCGCCCGAACGCCACCGGGCCCGGCTCCGATCCTGCCGACTTCGGCCCCACGGTCAGGCGGCCCAGCCGGTCCACCCCGGCGATGGAGCCGCCGCCGGCACCGATCTCGATCATCTCGATGACGGGTATGCGGACCGGCATGCCGGACCCTTTGACGAACCGCGCCGCGCGGGCGATTTCAAACTGCCGCGAGGTCTGCGGGCGGGCACCGTCAATCAGGCACAGCTTTGCCGTGGTGCCGCCGACGTCAAAGGACAAGACCTGGTCCAGCCCCGCCTGCGCCGCGATGCGGGCGGCCAGGATGGCACCGCCGGCCGGTCCGCTTTCCACCAGCCGGATCGTCAGCGAGCGTTCGCGCGGCACCAGCAGGTCGGGCTTTTCAAGGTTGATGTCATATTGCGAATAACGCCGCTCATAGGCGATCTCGAGGATATCTCGGAAGCCCTCGGTCGTCACCGTCGCCACCGTTGCCCCGCGCCGCTCGATCAGCGCATTTGTGGCCAGCGTGGTGCCGTGTATGAAGCCCGTGACCTCAGCCAGAGTGCGCCATCACCCGCGCGGCGCCCTCCATGGCACCGTCTGCCGGGTTCTGATGGGTGGTCAGGGTCTTGGCCGCGGCCAGAATACTGTCTTCCCCGGCAACCAGCACGGTATCTGTAAAGGTGCCGCAAATATCGATGGCAAGACACAACGCGTTTGAAGCTGTCATGTATCATTCCAAAGACTGCCGTTGAGAGTGCCCAGCAAGCCCGTCAAAGGGCGGCAGCCTCAGGCAGCGGCCAGGTTGCAACCCGTGGCGCGGCGGTCCAGACGTTTGGGAATGAAGCGGTGTGTCATGCCGCCATCCTGCGCCGCCGCCGGGCAGCGCGCTTGGCGGATTGCGACACAGAGAAAGCCAGATAGCGGCACCGGACGGGCCGCCCGCGGCAGCGTCCCCTCCCGGCAGCAGGTCCCGCCGGAAGGGGAGGAGACTTAGCCGAAATGCAGGGTTTTGACTTCCTGATAGTCCTCCAGCCCCAGCATGCCGCCTTCGCGGCCATTGCCGGACTGTTTGTAGCCGCCAAAGGGCGAGCCGTAGTTGAAGCCGCCGCCGTTGATATGCACAGCGCCGGCGCGCAGGCGGGCAGCGACACGCTCGGCCCGCTCCGGATCGCCGGTCTGCAGATAGGCCGCCAGGCCATAAGGCGTGTCATTGGCGATGCGGATGGCGTCTTCTTCGTCCTCAAACGGGATGATCACCAGCACCGGGCCAAAGATCTCCTGCTGGGCAATCGCCATGTCGTTGGTCACATCGGCAAAGACCGTTGGGCGCACGTACCAGCCCTTGTCCAGCCCCTCGGGCCGTCCCGGCCCGCCGGTCAGAACGGTGGCGCCTTCGTCGATGCCGGTCTGGATCATGCTTTGCACCCGGTCGAACTGGATACGGTCGAACATCGGGCCGATGTGGCCGCCCTCCTCAGCCGGGTTGCCGACGGCCTGCCCCGCTGCCGCCGCCTTGGCGATTTCCAGCACCTGATCATAGCAGCTGCGCTCCACCAGCATCCGGGTCGGCGCGTCGCAGCTTTGGCCGGTGTTGTACATGCATTCCAGCACCGAAGCGGTGACCTTCTCCTCAAGGTCCGCATCTGCAAAAACCAGGTTCGGGGACTTGCCGCCCAGCTCCAGCGTCACGCGCTTAACCGTATCGGCGGAATCCTTGGCCACCGCCACCCCCGCCCGGGTCGAACCGGTAAAGGACATCATGTCCACGTCCCTGTGCCGCGACAGCCCCGCGCCCACGGTTGGCCCATCGCCATGGATCAGGTTGAACACCCCCGCCGGATAGCCCGCGTCATGGATCATCTGCGCATAGACCGCCGCTGACATCGGCGTATGTTCCGACGGCTTCAGCACGCAGGTGCAGCCGGTCGCCAGCGCCGGCAGCACTTTCAGTGCAATCTGATTCACCGGCCAGTTCCAGGGCGTGATCAGCCCGCAAACACCGATCGGCTCGCGCACCAGAATATCGCCGTTGGCCAGGGTCTCGCGCAGCTGCTGGGATTTCAGCGCCGCCAGAACGCCTTCCAAATGGCCAATGCCCGCATCCGCCTGGGCGTCCCGCGCCATCGAAATCGGCGCGCCCATTTCCGCGCTCAAAGCCAGCGCCATTTCCTCACGGCGCGCGTTGCAGATCTCCAGCAGCCGCTCCAGCAGGGCAATCCGCTCGTCGCGCGAGGTGCGGGAAAAGCTGTCAAACGCCGCCTTGGCCGCCGCCACCGCAGTGTTCACATCCGTCTCATCGCCCAGGATAATGCTGCCGATCTGTTCTTCCGTCGCCGGGTTCAGCACCGGGAATTCGCGGCTGGAATGCGGTGTCACCCAGGCGCCGCCGATATAGAATTTTTTCAGGTCCATCAGATCAGTCTCACTTTTGCGTGGTGATTGCGGTTCAGGCGCCCGGAAAGGCCAGGCTGGCCACTGCAGCCAAGCCGGGACCAGCCCTGCGGTTTCGGAGACAGTGGAGGGCGGGGCTGCCGCCGTCAAGCACAGGCGGAGCCCTGCCAAACACTCTTCCACCCCTCCCGGACTGCCTGTGCTGGCACCGGAGAATGACCGCCCTGCCGCCGCCCCGGTGCATCAAAAACGGCAGAATGGATGGGCTTTGCGAAACACGCCGGCTGCGGGCTGGGCGCATCAGTCCCCGGCAAAGACGCCCGCCGCGGCCTGGCACCGGCCTGGGCCGGATTGCAGATTTCGCTGGGCAAAGGATGGGCGCCGGATCAAAACCCGGCCGCTGCCGCTTCAGCAGTGTCTGAGTAAGGTCAGGCGTTCAGTTCCACTGCGGGGCAGGCGCCGGGCCGCTTCAGGCCTGTTCCTGCTGCATCTGTTCGACCATCTGCCGCGCGCGCTTGCACTGCAGCTTGTCGCGCAGCGGGCTGTCGGGGTCGATGTCCTTGGAGCAGACCACGCATTTGTCGGCGCCGGAAATCGCATTGAGACCGCCGCAGCTGCCCTTGATCTTCTTGCCCATCAGGATCACCCCCAGCGACATGCCCAGGGTGACGATCAGCAGCAGGATAAAGGCCAGAAGAAAGGTGCTCATGGTGGTCCCTCGCAGGATAGCTTGGCGGCGGCTTCAGTTTCCGGTCAGCGCCTCAAACGCGCTGCTGGCAGCTGTCATATAGGCATCCGCACCGGCTTGCACGTCCCGATCGATGAAAAACACGGCAAGTTTATGCGCCTCGGCAAGCTCCAGCCCGTTTTCGCGGCCCAGAACCAGCATCGCGGTGGCCCAGGCGTCCGCCAGCATTGCGTTTTGTGCTATCACCGTGACCGAAGCGGTGTGATGGCTCACCGGACGCCCTGCCACCGGATCCAGAATATGCGAATACCGCTTGCCCTCATGCTCGAAGTAGTTGCGGTAGTCGCCCGAGGTCGCCAGCCCCAGATTGCTGACCGGCACGATCAGCTGCACCCTCTGTGCTGCGGCATCCGGTTTTTCGATACCGATGCGCCAGGCCTCGCCTTTGGCATTTTCGCCCTTGGTCACCAGATCGCCGCCGATCTCCACCATGTAGCGATCTACCCCGGCCCCTTCCAGCGCCGCCGCCACTGCATCAACGCCATAGCCCTTGGCGATGGCCGACAGGTTGATGCCGGTCTCCGGTGCGGACTTCTTCAGCGTGCCTGCGGCTGCGTCCAGGGTCAGTAGCCGGGCCTGCCCGACCCCGTCCAGCGCCTTTTCAATGGCGTCATCGGACGGCACCGGGTCCTCGGGTTTACGCGGGCCGAACCCCCACAGCTCAATCAGCGGGCCCAATGTCACGTCAAACTTGCCGCCGGTCTTTTCATGCACATCATTCGCTGCAGTCAGCACATGGGCAAACTCCGGCGACACCCGCACCGGTGCGGTGCTGCGGGCGGTGGAAAAGGTGGAAACTTCGGACGACGGATCCCAGTTCGACATCTTGGCGTTGACCGACGCCAGCGTCCCCTCCACGGCCTCGCTTAATGCGGCCTGGTCCAGATCATTGCCAATCGCAATGACACTGTAGGTGGTGCCCATGGTCTGACCGGACAGGCGGACCTCCTCCGGCTCACTGACGAACCAGCAGCCCTGAAGCAGCAGGGCAGCGGGCAGGATCAGGGCAAGCAGAAACCTTTTGGGCATCGGGGCATCTCCGGCGGCAATTCTGGCGCTGCTATGCCCCTGCCCCGGCCCAAAGTCAAACAGGGCGTCTGACAGTGCGTCTGACGGGGCCTCTGCCGGGGCGTCAGAACTTCAGCGGCACAAAAGCCAGCGCCAGCAGGCCCAAGGCGGCAGGCACCCCGAACAGCCAGGCCCGCAGCCGCGCATTGGGCGCTTCAGTCTTCCAGGTCTGGCGGTACATGTGACCGCAGACCACCACCAGAAACACGGTCAGCGCGCCGGTCACGGGGGTCAGGTAGAGAGTTTCGAACATGTTGTTTTCCCGCCGTTGTTAGCGCTCGCGTCATTTCACCCCTTCCCGGATCATATTCCGCCGCTAAGATGGGGGTATGACCTGATGCAGGATACAGGAGGAAACCCCGCGCATGGCACCGTTCTCATATCAGCCTCCGACCCGGGGCGACAAGGCCGGGCAGAAAAGCCACAGCCAATCGCCTGAGTCGAATTTGTCGCACGGCCAGTCCACCGTTGCCAAACTGCTGGAGGCCAAGGGCGACGCGATCTTCTCGATCCGCCCGAAAGACACCCTCGGCCACGCGGTCGAGGCGCTGAAGGAAAAACACATCGGCGCACTGGTGGTCACCGACCAGAACGGCGCACTGCAGGGCATCCTGTCGGAGCGCGACATCGTGCGCCGCCTGGCAGAAACCCCCGGCCACACCCTGCCGCAGCTGGTCGAGGACATCATGACCCGCGAGGTGCAGACCTGCAGCCCGGACGAGCTGCTGATCGATGTTGCCAAGGTGATGAACGAAGGCCGCTTCCGCCACCTGCCCGTGCTGAAGGACGGTAAGCTATGCGGCATGATCACCATCGGCGACGTGGTGAACTTCCGTCTGCAAGAGCTGGAATATGAGGCCCTGCGCATGAAGCAGATGATCGTCGGCTGACCCCCGCAGCCTCTTGGCAAACAGTTCCGGCGCCTCCGACGGGCGCCGGATAGTTGCATCTTTCGCAACGGGTCCGGGGTCGTCTCCGCAAGGTTCTGATTAAAGAATGCTACTCAGTAGCATAAATTCAGCACAGGCCGCCTGTCCGGAGAATACCCCATGAGTGTCAAAGCCTCCATTTCCCGCAGTGAATCCCAGGACGCCTTTGCCCGCGACCTTGTGGCCCAGGGCCGCTTTGCCAGTGTCAGCGCGGTGATGCAGCAGGGGCTGGAACTGCTCCGGGCCGAGACCGAAGCCCGCGCCGCAGAGACCGAAGCCCTGCGCGCCCTTCTGAAGGAACGCCGTGCAGGCGCCTTCAGCGATATGGACGACGCGCGCAAAAGCACCCGCGCCACGCTGGCCCGCAAGAAAGCACAGCATGGCCTGTAGGGTCGTTGCGGCGGCGGATGCCGCCTGGGATCTGGATGCAATCTTCGATTTTCTCTACGAGGCTGCGCTCGGCTTCGGAGAAGACCCGCAAACCGCCTTCGACCGCGCCTCAAACCGGATTCTGGCGATCCAAAACGCGATGGGGGATCTCGCCAAAGCCCCCATTCGGAGCACTCTGCACCCCGAGCTGGGAGCGGGCCTGCGCTCTGTCACCAAGGGGGGCGCCCTTTTCTATTTCGACCTTGCCGAAGACGAACAGCTGCTGCGCGTCCTGGCGGTTTTCTTTGGCGGGCAGGACCAACAGCGGCAGATGCTGCTGCGCCTGCTGTCCCCCCACTCCGACAGCTGACCATCCCCGGCCATCCGCCACCGGCATGCAAAAACCCCGGATGATGCCATCCGGGGTTTTTTGGTTTTTTCTGTTTGCCGGGAGCTTAGCCGCCGAAATCGTCCAGCATGATGTCTTCGCGGTCCACGCCCAGATCCAGCAGCATGTTGATCACCGACTGGTTCATGATCGGCGGGCCGCACATGTAGAATTCGCAGTCTTCCGGCGCCGGGTGGTTCTTGAGGTATTCCTCGAACAGAACGTTATGGATAAAGCCGGTGTAGCCTTTCCAGTCATCCTCGGGCTGGGCATCGGACAGGGCGACATGCCATTCAAAGTTGTCGAACTCCTCGGCCAGCTGGTCGAAATCCTCGACAAAGAACATCTCTTTTTTCGAGCGCGCACCGTACCAGAAGCTGATCTTGCGGTCGCGGTTCTGCAACCGCTTCAGCTGGTCGAAGATATGGCTGCGCATCGGCGCCATGCCGGCCCCGCCGCCGATAAAGACCATTTCCTTCTGGGTGTCGCGGGCAAAGAATTCGCCGAACGGACCGGAAATGGTGACCTCATCGCCCGGCTTCAGATTGAAGATGTAGGACGACATCTGACCGGCGGGAATACCCTCGGATCCCGGCGGCGGCGAGGCAACACGGACGTTGAGCATGATGATGCCCTTCTCATCCGGGTAGTTCGCCATCGAATAGGCTCGCTCGACCGGCTCAGCCACCTGGGATTTGTACTGCCACAGATTGAAGCGGTCCCAATCCTCGCGGTACTCCTCCTGAATGTCGAAGTCGGTATAGGCCAGCTGGTGCGCCGGCGCCTCGATCTGGATATAGCCGCCGGCGCGGAAGTTCACATCCTCGCCTTCGGGCAGTTCCAGCACCAGCGCCTTGATGAAAGTCGCCACGTTGTCGTTCGAGCGCACCTTGCAGCGCCACTTCTTGACACCGAAGACTTCCTCGGGAACCTCGACTTCCATGTCCTGCTTGACCGCAACCTGGCAGGACAGACGGTCGCCGCAGGAGGCTTCGCGCTTGGTGATATGGCTTTCCTCGGTCGGCAGGATCGAGCCGCCGCCGGAATGCACCCGCACCCGGCACTGCGCACAGGTGCCGCCGCCGCCGCAGGCGGAGGGGACGAACAGTTTTTCCGCCGCCAGCGTTTGCAGCAGTTTGCCGCCCGCAGGCACCGAGATGGTTTTTTCACCGTTAATGGTGATGTTGACGTTGCCGGTTGAGACCAGGCGGGACCGGGCAGCCAGAATGAGGGCCACCAGTCCCAGCACGATCACTGTGAACAGAACAACGCCGAGCGTGAAAGTTTCCATGATTCCGCGCTCTCCTTACAGTTTGACGCCGCTGAAGGACATGAAGGCCAGCGCCATCAGACCCGCGGTGATAAAGGTGATGCCCAGGCCCTGCAGACCGTCCGGCACGTCGGAATACTTCAGCTTCTCGCGCACGCCCGCCATCGCGGTGATCGCCAGCGCCCAGCCAAAGCCGGATGAGAGGCCGTAAGTTGCTGCTTCCGCAAAGTTGTAGTCGCGTTCCACCATGAACAGCGAGCCGCCCAGGATCGCGCAGTTCACCGTGATCAGCGGCAGGAAGATCCCCAGCGCGTTGTAAAGCGGCGGGAAATACTTATCGAGGATCATCTCCAGGATCTGCACCATCGCGGCAATAACGCCGATATAGGAAATCAGACCAAGAAAGGTCAGGTCCACATCGGGAAAGCCCGCCCAGGCCAGCGCACCGGGTTTCAGCAGATAGGTCAGCAGCAGGTTGTTGGCCGGAACCGTGATCGCCTGCACCAGCATGACGGAAATCCCCAGCCCCAGCGCGGTCGAGATCTTTTTCGACACCGCGATGAAGGTACACATGCCCAGGAAGAAGGACAGCGCCAGGTTTTCAACAAAGATGGCCTTGACGGCGAGTGAAATCAGCCCTTCCATCAGTGCGCCTCCACGGATTGGATTTTGAATTCACGCTCTTCCACCTGGTTCGGTTTCCAGGTGCGGAAGCCCCAGATCAGCAGGCCGATGATAAAGAACGCCGAGGGCGGCAGCAGCAGCATGCCGTTGGGCACATACCAGCCGCCGTTGTTCACGGTTTCCAGAATGGTGATGCCAAACAGCGATCCGGCTCCGAACAGCTCGCGGATGAAACCGACCAGCATCAGGATCAGGCCATAGCCCAGCCCGTTGCCGATGCCGTCGATGAAGGACGCGACCGGCGGGTTCTTCATGGCAAAGGCTTCGGCGCGGCCCATCACGATGCAGTTGGTGATGATCAGGCCGACAAAGACCGACAGGGTCTTCGAGATCTCGAACGCATAGGCCTTCAGCACCTGATCCACCAGGATCACCAGCGACGCGATGATCACCATCTGCACGATGATCCGGATCGAACCGGGGATCTGGTTGCGCAGGATCGAGATGAACATCGACGAGAACGCGGTCACGAAGGTCACCGCCAGGGTCATCACAAACGCCACCTGCAGCGACGATGTCACCGCCAGCGCCGAGCAGATGCCCAGAACCTGCAGCGTGATCGGGTTGTTGTCGACCAGCGGGTCGACCAGCATTTCCTTCTTGGTCTGCGACATCACAGGTCTCCCGCTTGCAGGGCGTCCAGGAAGGGTGCGTAGCCTTCTTCGCCCATCCAGAATTTCACCAGGTTATCCACCCCTGCCGAGGTCAGCGTGGCACCGGCCAGCGCATCAATATGGTGCTCCGGCCCGGCGGCGGTCGGGGTCTTGGCGACGGTGATCTGCAATTCGCCATCGGCATCATGCAGCTTCTTGCCGTGCCACAGCGCTTTCCAGCGCGGGTTGTCCACCTCGGCGCCCAGACCCGGGGTTTCACCGTGCTGATAGAACTGCAGGCCAAAGATATCGTTGCCGTTCTCCTCGACCGCGATAAAGCCGTAAAGGGTCGACCACAGCCCGTAGCCGTGGACCGGCAGGATCACCTTGTCCAGCCCGCCCGCATCATCGCGCAGCAGATAGACGGTTTTGTAGCGCGACTGGCGGCCGATGCCGGCCGGGTCAACGTCCAGCTCGCGGCTCAGCTCCGGATCCTGCGCAGCCGCGAGACCGTCAAAGCTGGCGGCGTCGAACTGGTCGGTGAATTCACCGGTCTGCAGATCCAGCACCTGCGGTTCAAACGCGGCGAAGGCTTCGGCGACATCGGTGCCGGGCTCATACAGGCCCGCCACCTGCAGCACGTTCAGCTGCTTGTCGCGTTTGCGGTTGGTCTCCTGCACCGGGCGCAAGCTGACGGCGGCGGAGGACACGATCATCGAGGCCACCAGACAGACGGCAACAGCGATGAACACGGTCTTGCCAACCGAATCCGGCGATGCGGCGAGGAAGCGGCCGATCAGGCCTTTGCTTTGGGTATCAGCCATGGCGGCGCGCCCTCCGTTTGATATTTGCCTGCACGACGAAGTAATCGATCAGCGGTGCAAAGACGTTGCCGAACAGGATCGCCAGCATCATGCCTTCGGGGAAGGCCGGGTTCAGCACCCGGATCAGCACCACCATCACACCGATCAGCGCGCCATAGATGTAGCGGCCGGCGTTGGTGTGCGACGCGGACACAGGTTCGGTCACCATGAACACCAGGCCAAAGGCATAGCCGCCCAGCACCAGATGCCAGTACCAGGGCATCGCAAACATCGGGTTGGTGTCGGAACCGATCAGGTTCAGCAGCAGCGAAAACGCGATCATGCCGCCCAGACAGCCCGCGATCAGGCGCCAGTTGGCAATCTTGGTGAACAGCAGAAACGCAAGGCCAATGGCGCAGGCCAGGGTCGAGGTCTCGCCAAAGCTGCCCTGGATGGTGCCGATGAAGGCATCCGACCATTCAATACCCTTGGCGGCCAGCGCCTGCACGCCCTCAGCAGCCGAGACACCCAGCGCGGTCGCACCGGAGAACCCGTCAACCGGGGTCCAGACACTGTCGCCCGACATATTGGCCGGATAGGCGAAATACAGGAACGCACGGCCCGTCAGGGCCGGGTTCAGGAAGTTCTTGCCGGTGCCGCCAAAGACTTCCTTGCCGATCACCACACCGAAGATGATGCCAAGCGCCACCTGCCACAGCGGCGCCGAGGCCGGCATGATCAGCGTGTACAGCATCGAGGTCACAAGAAAGCCCTCGTTCACCTCATGGCCGCGGACGGTGGCAAAGATCACTTCAAAGATGCCGCCTGCAACCAGCGTCACGATGTAGATCGGCAGGAAATATAGGAACCCATGCGCGATATTCGCCATCGGGTTCGCCGCATCCAGCGATATCCCCAGCGTGTTCAGGATGGCAATCCGCCAGCCGCTGGCCGCATCCGCCCCCAGTGCTGCAATCGCCGAATTGGCTTGATAGCCGGTGTTCCACATGCCCCACAGAATGCAGGGGATGGTGGCGATCACCACATAGGTCATGATCCGCTTCATATCGACATATGAACGCGCGTGCGGCGCGGCGGTGGTCACGGTCTTGGGGGTGTAAAGAAAGCTCTCCACCATCTCGTAGACGGGGAAAAGTTTCTCGTATTTGCCGCCCTTTTCAAAGTGCGGCTCGATTCTGTCAAAGAAGCTGCGCAATCCCATCCGGCTCAGCCCTCCTTTTCAATCTTGGCGAGGCAGTCGCGCAGCGCTTGCCCGTATTCATACTTGGCCGGGCAGGCAAAGCCGACGAGGCCCAGGTCCTCTTCGTCCAGCTCCAGCGCACCCAGCGCCTGTGCGGTATCGGTGTCCATCACCAGCAGCGCGCGCAGCAGCTGCGTCGGCAGGTAATCCTGCGGCATCAGCTGCTCAAAGGTGCCGGTGGGCACCATCGCGCGGCGGCCGCCATTGAGGTTGCTGGTCAGGCCGAACAGCTTGCGCGTCAGCGCCGAGCCCAGCACCGGCTGCACCGCGTATTTGCTGCCCATCGGGCGGATCCAGCCCAGCGGGATCTGCTTGCGGTCTTCCTCGATGATGGCAAGCTGGCGGGCAAAGCGGCCAAGGAATGCCAGCGGACCGGCAGCCTGGCGGCCCGACAGGATAGAGCCTGATATCACCCGCACCGGACCGTCCGAAGCAATCTCGCCACGGGTCAGCTCATCGGTGGAGGCGCCCATCACGGTACGGACCAGCCGCGGCGCGCGCGCAGCGGGCCCCGCCAGCGCAATCACGATGGAGGGATCCAGATGGCCGGTCTGCAGCAGACGGCCGATGGCGATCACATCCTGATAGGAAATCGTCCAGACCTCCTGGTCACCCTTCACCGGGTGCAGGAAGTGGATGTGGGTGCCGGCCAGACCGCTGGGATGCGGGCCGGAAAAGGCCGCCGCCTCAACCCCGGCAAGGTCCGTGCCCGGAATACTGTCGCCTGCCTTCTGGCACAGATAGGTGGCGCCCTCGGTCAGCAGGGTCAGCGCTTTCAGGCCTGCGGCAAAAGCCTCGCCCGCCTCATTGATGATCAGCGCGGCATCGGCGGCCAGCGGCTCGCTGTCCATCGCAGTCACAAAAATCGCGCCCGGCTTGGTGCCCGGCACCGGCATCTTGGAATAGGGACGGCTCCGGAACGCGGTCCACAGGCCGGCGGCGCACAGCTTTTCGGTCAGCCCCTCGGCGGTATCGCTATTTCCGGTGGCGGAAAAATCAACACCCTTGTCTTCGGCGTCCGCAACCGCGATCACCACGCTTTCCAGCACCCGGCGCGCGCCGCGGTTGATCGCCACGACCTTGCCGGTCATGGGGGCGACCATCATCGCGTCTTCGGCATCCTTGTGGCAGAACAGCGGAGTTCCGCGCTGGACCTCTTCGCCTTCCTGCACCAGCATCCGGGGTTTCAAGCCCAGGTAGTCGGGACCCAGAACCGCCACCGACGTGATGGCCGGGCCGGGGTGAATGACCTGCTCCGGTGCGCCTGTCACCGGCAGATCCAGCCCCTTCCTCAAGTTAAATGTCTTCATATTTGCGCTACGTCCTTGTGAGGCCGATTCCCGTGGCGGTTCTTATCTGTTTCCGGCGGCGGAGACAAAGAGAACGCAGGCTTGCGGTCGCTTTTGGCTCTTCACCAGCCGGGTCCGGCCCTGTTTGATCGGGCGCACTCGAATCAAATTTGCCGCCGAATGGCAAGGGCAGCGCCCCGCCTCCCGGGCAGATTCCTCCGTGATCGCAGCTTCTAAGCCAGAATACCGCGTCCGGGGGCCGCCAATGCGTCAGAAGCAGGCGCTGGAAACGGCAATCCAGGCCCCTGCCTGTGGACAAACCGCCCCGGCAGCGCAGAGTCTGCCGGGGCGGTTCGCCGTGATGGCGCTAACGCTTGCGGCGCCCGGCGTATGATTCGCGACAGGCGTCTCTTTTTTGCGGGTGCTTTACGCCTCCCAGACTGCCTGCGGCGCGCCCATCAGGCCGCGGTCGACAGTGATGCCCAGGCCCGGCGCATCCGGCACCAGCACCCCGCCGTCCTGCACGGGCGCGTCGAACGCGGCCGTTTCCAGCGTCACCATATCGCGGCAGTCCAGAATGCAGCGCAAGAACCGTTCCGGCACCGTCGCGCCCAGATGGGCAATGGCGGAAAACGCGATGGCGGAGCCGACCGTATCCTGCACGCTGACTGTCGCGCCCGCGGCCAGGCACATGTCCCGGTGCCGCCGCCCATGGGTCAGCCCGCCCGCCTTGGAGATCTTGAGGCCGATACCGTCAGCCACATCCTCGGCCAGCATCAGGGCCACGTCCTCATCCTGCTGCACCAGCTCATCCAGAATGATCGGCACCGTGCAGCGCTTGCGCAGCGACATCGTCTCGCGCCAGGTCTTGCAGGGCGCCTCCAGCACAAAGTCCAGACCATCCGGCAGCATCCGCAGCATCCGCAGCGCGGCCTCAACCGTCAGCCCGCCATTGGCATCGGCCAGAAAGAACTCGCCCGGCTGCCGGTCAGCCAAGGACTCGCGGATGCGCGCGGCGTCCAGTGCCGGCCCGCCTTCGCTGTCTAGGGCGCCGATTTTCACCGAATGGCCCAGATAGCCCATCTCGCGGTGCTGCGCGACGCGGGCGCGCATGTCCTCAGGGGATCCGGCATAGATCGAAGAGATCACCGGCAGGCGCTTGCCGGTTGATCCGCCCAGCAGCTCGCAGACCGGCAGGTTCACTGATTTCCCGAACAGATCCCAGCAGGCCAGATCAATTGCAGATTTCGCGTGGTTGTGGCCCACCAGCGCCTCGTCCATCGTGTCATTGATCCGGTCCATCTGCCGCGGGTCGCGTCCCAGCAGATAGGGCGCAATCTCGGCAATCCCGGCCCGCACGCCCAAGGCATGTGCGGCGATATAGGTGGCGCCGAACGGCGTGCTCTCTCCCCAGCCCTCCAGCCCGGTGTCGGTCTCGATCCGCACAAAGGACGCATCAAAGCTGCGGTACTCGCGCCCGCCCGACAGCATATAGACGCCGCCGGAATAGGGCAGGTCCAGCTGATAAAGCTCGATCTTCTTGATCTTCACGCAGCGACCTCCGGGATCATCAGCACCAGCTTGCCGGTGTGTTTCTTGCTCAGGAAGTCTTCCTGCGCGGCGGCAATTCCGGACAGCGGATAGGTCTTGGCCACCAGCGGCCGGATTTCACCGGCCTCGATGTAGGAAATCAGATTGGCAAAAACCTCATCCTCCTGAAAGGTGCAGCCCATCAGCGTCAGGTCCTTCAGATACAGCGTGCGCACGTCGATCTCGCTGATCGGACCGGCGATGGCGCCAGCGGTGGCATAGCGCCCGCCGCGCCGTAAAACATCCATAAAAGCCGGCCACTGTTCCCCGGCAACCAGATCGATCACCACGTCGATGCTGCCCTCGCCCAGTTCCGCGCGCAGATCGGCGTTGCGGTCCACCACCCGGTCGGCGCCAAGCGCCAGCACCTCATCCGCCTTGGCAGCAGAGGACAGCGCTATAACAGCCGCGCCCCGGCGCTTGGCCAGCTGCACGGCGGCAGAACCCACCCCGCCGGAGGCCCCGGAGATCAGCACCGTCTCGGTGCCCAGCCCCGCCCGGTGCAGCATGTTCTCAGCCGTCGAATAGGCACAAGGGATCGAGGCAAGTTCCGCGTCGGACCAGTCGCAGTTCACCGCATGGGTTTCGCCTGCGGGCGCCACTGCAAACTGGGCAAACCCCCCGTCGCATTCGCTGCCGAAGGTCCAGCACTCATAGGGCCGGTAGCCCACATAGGTCCGCAGCATATTGCGCACCAGCACCCGTTCGCCGATGCGGGCGGCGTCAACCCCCTCCCCCACCGCCGCGATGTATCCGCAGGCGTCAGCGCCCTGGATACGGGGAAACTCCAGCGGCTTGCCCGACCAGCTGGCGTCGTCGTCGTTGACGCTGTCAAACCCGGTGGCGCCGCCGGCGTTGGTATCGGCCTCGACCGCCTTGGAATACCAGCCGATACGGGTGTTGATATCGGTGTTGTTGATACCCGCCGCCGCGACGCGGATCAGCACCTCGCCGGGCTTGGGCTGCGGCACCGGCACATCGGTGCGGTAGTCCAGTTTTTCGATACCGCCGTGGCCGGTCAGCAGAACCGCTGCCATTGTGCTGGGGATCATGCCCTGCCCTTCCCTTGATATATTTGATTGGCCGGCCCTCCCCTGCCGGCCAAAACAGACCGCTGTCCCCGCGGGGACAGCCGCCTGAAACTGGTGTCAAAGCGCCAGCGGATGCGCCCGGTCCTGCGCCGCCAGCCGCCGGTTCAGCTCCCTGGCCTCCGGCAGCCCGGCCTCCAGCGCAAAGACAAAGGCGTGGGTCAGGTAGAAGCAGGCGGCATTGATATCACCCGCTGCCTCGGCCCTGTCGCCGGCCAGCGTGTAAAGCCGGACCAGCGCCGCGCTGTCCTTGTCCCCATGCGCTTTCAGCAGCGCCTGGTCGAGTTCTGCACGCTCCATCCGTCAGCCCTTCAGCGAGATCGCGATGTTCTTGGTGCGCACATAGTTGTAAAGCGCCTCCAGCCCTTTTTCGCGGCCAAAACCCGACTTGCCGACGCCGCCGAACGGGGTCGAGATGCCGCCGGCGAACCATTCGTTCACAAACACCTGCCCGGCACGCAGGCGGTTCGCCCCACGATGCGCCCGCGCCAGATCACGGGTGAACACACCGGCCACCAGCCCGAAGTCGGTGCCGTTGGCCATGGCAATCGCCTCGGCTTCGGTGTCGAAGGGCGTGAAGCAGGTGACGGGGCCGAAGATCTCCTCCTGCGCGACACGGGACGCGGGATCCACATCCGCAAGGATGGTCGGCGCCATAAAGTAGCCCTCCCGCTCCAGCCGGGCGCCGCCCGACGCTGCGCGGGCGCCGCTTTGACGGGCCGTGGCGACCAGGGTTTCGATGCCATCCAGCTGACGCGCCGAGATCACCGGGGTGAGGCCGGGATTGTCCAGACCGTGGCCGACGCTGAGACCGTTTGCCAGAGCCGCCGCGCGCTCAACCGCTTCCGCGTAGATCGAGCGGTGCACCAGCACCCGCGACATGGCGGAGCAGACCTGGCCGGCGTTGTAGAAGATGCCGCTTTGCAGGGAGGACATCAGCGTGTCGAGATTGGCGTCCTCAAACGCCACCGCAGCGGATTTGCCGCCCAGCTCCATCAGCGCCGGAGTTACCGGGCTGGCCGCCGCGCGCAGGATCGCCTGGCCGGTCGGCACCGAGCCGGTGAAGACGATCTGATCCACCGCCGCGCTTTGCACCAGCCGCGCGCCGAGGTCAGCGCCGATGCCGTTCAGGATCGAGACTGTCCCCGCAGGGACATCGGCGCGTTCCAGCGCGACGCCCAGCATCGCCAGCGCCATCGGGTCCAGCTCCGGCGATTTGATGATCACCGAATTGCCCGCCGCCATCGCAGGCGCCAAGGAGCGCGCGGCAATCGACACCGGGAAGTTCCACGGCACGATCTGGGCGGAAACGCCGTAGGGTTCATAGACCGTAAAATCAGCGTAATCGGGGCCGAGCGGAATCGACTTGCCTTCGATCTTGTCGGCCATGCCGCCGTAGTATTCGAAATACTGCGCGGCTTCCTCGAATTCGTCATGCGCGGCGCTGAGGCTCTTGCCGCTTTCGCGGCACAGAAGCTCTGCGCCCTCATTCGCGATGCCGCGGATCTCGGCCGCGATGCGCTGCATCAGCTGGCCGCGTCTGGACGGCTGCATCGCAGCCAGATCGCCGCGTTCGAAACTGGCGCGAGCTGCCTCCAGCGCGCGGGCCAGGGTGTCCTCGCCCGCCAGCGCGCAATCCGCCACAGGGCTGCCATTGCCAGGATCCTCGACCGCGATGCGTTTGCCGCCGTCGCCTTCGGCCCAGGCGCCGGCCAGGAAATTCCTGGCCAGCCCGTCGTTCAGAAAAGACGTCATGCCGCGCGGCCCTTGGCCACCTGACCGGCAACCCAGGCGTGGAAGTTATGGGTCGGCCCGTCCATCGCAGGTGAGAAACGCCCGCCGTCGAACAGTTCGCCATGGCGGCCCTTCTGCATGCCCTCAACGACAAAGATGTCTTCTTCGAACACGGTCTTCCACAGCTTGGCGTTCTCGTCGCGCAGCTGTTCCAGCTCTGGCGTGTCCTCGCTGGACTTGGCGTAGTAGAGCTCAATATGCTCGACGGTGCTTTCGGTGCTGACCGGCTCCAGAATGATCGCAAAGGCGTGGTCGCGCTGCACCCCCAGCAGCACGTTGGGATAGACGGCAATATATTCGCCGCCCTCGTCCCATTTGCTGCTGAGGCCTTCGAAATCCGGGAACAGCTTGCCGTCTTCGCCCTTCAACTGGCGATAGACCAGGGTGCCCTGGCCGGAATAATGCCCCGGCACCTCAATGTTGTAGTGGTCTTCCAGCCGCGAATAGCTGTTCAGCCCGGGATGCACCCACGGCAGGTGATAGCTTTCGCAGTAGTTCTCAACCGCCAGCTTCCAGTTGGTTTTGACTTCCAGCTGAAAACCGGAGCTTTCGCCGCCGTGATGCACCGGCTGCTCGAATTCCTTCCAGCGTTCCAGCAGGCCTGCATGGGCCTCCTCGAACTCCGGCGCGGTGCCGTCGACATTCACAAAGATCACGTCGCGCCAGACGTAGGAACGGATCCGCACCAGGCCCAGCTCGTCCAGCTTGATGTCTTCATGCTTGTTGTTGCCGGGGCCGCCGACATGCGGGGTGGAGACCAGACGGCCGTTCAAGCCATAGCACCAGCTGTGGTAGGGGCAGCGGATAGCGCCGCGGATCTTGCCGGGTTTTTCGACCAGGATCATGCCGCGGTGGCGGCAGGTGTTCTGAAACACACCGACGGCGCCGTCGGTGTCGCGCACGATCAGCAGCGGCATGCCCAGAAAATCAACCGGCTTGGCATAGCCCGGCTCGGGCACATCCTTGCCAAAGCCGATGCCGGACCAGTTGGCAAACAGCACCGAACGCTTTTCTTCGGCAAAAACAGCGGGGTCGATGTAATGGGCATTCGGCAGGCCGTTGGCCACATTGACCGGAGCCATCACCGGGGCAAGCGTGTCATGCTTGTTCATCTGGGTCTCTCCTAACCTGAGAAAAGATGTGCGCGTTGTGCGCCATTGAAGGCAGAGAGGGGTTTCATTCAATATCAGGAATTTTCGCACTGGCCTTAGCTGGATTCACCCAAACCTCGACTGACCTCGTCAATCACCCAATTGCGAAGCAAACGGGCGGATTCCGACAGATCTGGGTCCGGCCTGCCCACCAGATGAAAGCCGTGAGGCGCGGCCAGCACATGCGGTCCGATCGGCACCAGCTGGCCCGTGACCAGCAGCGGGTTCAGCAGCCGCTGCCACCCCAGCGCCAGCCCGGTTCCGTCCTGTGCGGCCTGCAGGGCAACGGAATAGTTATTGACCCGCACGCCCGGCGCGATGGGGCCGTCATAGCCCAGCTGCTGGAACCAATCGGCCCAGGTGGTCCAGCTTTTGTCATCGGATTCCAGGTGCAGCAGACGCTGCCGGGCCAGGTCCTCCAGCGGGACGCCGGTGAGTTTTGCCGCCAGTTCCGCATTGCCGACCGGCACCAGATGGTCGCGGTACAGCTCGGTCTGCTGCAGCCTTGTGTCGCGCTCGCGCCCGTAACGGATATAGAAATCCACGTCAGGCATGCTGCGCAAGGGCCGGTCGTTGACGATCTGATTGACGTTCACATCCGGGTGCTGCCGCCAGAACCGCACCACCGAGGGCGACAGCCACAGCGAGGCCACGGCGGAGGTGGAGCCGATGGTCACGGTGTCGCCGGTATGGCGGTCGCGGATGGTTTTCAGGCTCAGCGATATTTTCGAGAAGGACGTCGCCAGCGTGTCAAACAGCGCCTCGCCTTCCCCGGTCAGCTCCACCCCGCGGTGCTTGCGCTGAAACAGCGGCACCTGCAGTTCCGCCTCCAAGGCCTTCACCTGATGGCTGACGGCGCCGGGGGTGACGGACAGCTCCTGCGCGGCGTTCTTGAAACTCAGATGCCGGGCGGCGGCCTCAAATGCGGCCAGGGTGGTCAGCGGCGGCAGGCTGTAATGGCGGCGGGACATCTGCGGCTCCTGGCATCTGGCTCGGGTGAACGGTCTTCATTTCAATATGGGCAATGCGGCTTTGAAGGCCAGCCCGGAATTCGCGCAGGCGGGCCGTGTTCCGGCGCCCCTAATCAATCCGGCCGCGCTGCAGCATCGGGGTCACGTTAAAGGCCGCCTTATACACCCGCGAGAAATGCCCCGGGCTGTCGAAACCGCAGGACAGCGCCACGTCGGTCACCGAGGACTCGGTCTGGATCAGCAGGTTGCGGGCGCGCTCCAGCCGCATTTCCATCGAATATTTCTTGGGCGAGGTGTTGAGATACTTGCCGAACAGCCGTTCCAGCTGGCGGGTGGAGATGCCGATATCCTCGGCAATCAGCGCCGGCGAGATGGGATCGCTGACATGATCGTGCATCATCTGGATCGCCCGCGCCAGATGCCGGTTGCGCATGCCGTTGCGCGATTGCAGCGAAACCTTCTGCTCGGCGGTGGCATTGCGCACCGCGTTGTAAACCATCTGGTCCGCCACAGCGACCGCCAGATCATAGCCGTGATCGCGTTCGATCAGATGCAGCATCAGATCCGCAGTGGCGGTGCCGCCCGAGGCGGTCATGTGCTTTTCATCGGCCACAAAGACGCTGCGCACCAGGTTCACCTCGGGAAAACCCTCCATGAAACTGTCGTGGTATTCCCAGTGGATCGCCGCCTGCATGCCCTTGAGAAACCCGGCCTCGGCCAGCACCCAGGCGCCGGAACACAAGGCCCCGATCCGCGTGCCCCGCGCCCGTTCGCGGCGCAGCGCCGCCAGCAGCGGTTTGGACACATGGTTGCGCATGTGGATGCCCGACAGGGCAAACAGCTGCTGGCATTTCGGGATCGCATCGAACCCGTAATGCACCAGCGTCACCGAGCCGTTGGAACAGGTCGCGGTCGCGCCGTTCTCCGAGCCGAACGACCAGTCATACAAGGTCCGGCCGCTGACCAGATTGGCGATGCGCAGGGGCTCCACCGCGCAGGAAAAGGCGAGATGCGAGAACTCCTCGACCAGAAGAAAGGCAAAATGCTGGATTTTGGACATGGTGCGGCCGCCTGACAAGAAACCCGCGGGACCGCCTTGCGGCGCGCAGCCCTGCGGTCCGGGCAGGCTAATCCCCCTGCCCCCTTTGCCGCAAGCCGCTGCACCGTGCAAAACGCCCGCAATTTGCACACATCACATTTTTTCTGTGTACACAATATGTATTTTGTGACACAGAGGCTGCGAACCGAAGAATCCCACCCGCATCAGCGGCAGGAGAAAGCCCCATGAAAGACGCCTCCAAAAACCGTAAGGCTGAGCTCTACAGCCGCCTCAAGACGGCCATCATGACGCTGGAGCTGCGTCCCGGCGCCGATCTGGACGAAGCGAAACTGTCCGAGGAAACCGGTCTGTCGCGCACCCCCTTGCGCGAGGTGCTGCGCCAGTTGGCGGGCGAAGGCTATGCGGATCTGCGGGAAAACCGCGGTGCGCGGGTCAGCGAGATGTCGCATATGACCCTGCGCGATTTCTTCCTGGCGGCGCCGATGATCTATGGCGCGGTGCTGCAACTGGCCGCCAAACACGCCACGCCCGCCCAGATCGTCACCCTGAAAGCCGCGCAGGAGGACTTTAAGGCCGCCCTGCGCAGCGGTTCGGGCGCGGACCGGGCGATGGCCAACAACCGGTTTCACGAAGTGACCGGCGAGATGGCGGACAACATCTATCTGCAGCCCTCCTTTCAGCGGCTGCTGATTGATCACGCCCGCATCTCGATGACCTTTTACCGGCCGCAAAGCACGGAAATGGCCGAAAACGTCTCGGAAGCCAGCGCCCAGCATGACGCCATCATCGCCGCCATTGAAACGGGCGACGAGGCGGCGGCGGCGCAGCTGGCAATTGATCACTGGAACCTGTCGCGCGACCGGATCGAGCTGTTTGTCATGCCCGCCGGGCTGGACGTGCCGCTGGGCACGGTTGCACGCAAAACCCCTGCATAGAGGACGAAATGACCCCAATATTCCGCTTTGAAGGGATCTACACCCCCGTGGTGACACCCTATCACGAGGACGGCAGCGTCAATTGGGACGCGCAGGCCGAGGTGATCGAATACCTGGTTGAGAACGGCGTGCATGGCCTGATCTCCGGCGGCTCGACCGGTGAAAACTATGCCCAGACGGTTGAGGAACGGCTGGAGCTGGCCAAGTTCACCCATCAGCAGCTGAAAGGCCGGCTGCCCTTGGTTGTCGGCACCGGCGCGATGCTGACCGGCGATTCCATCGCGCTGGCCGCGGGTGCGCGCGAAATCGGCGCCGAGTCGATCCTGCTGGCCTCGCCCCCCTACTCGGTCCCGACCGACCGCGAAAATGCGCTGAATGCGCTGGCCATCGACAAGGCCGCGGATCTGCCGGTGATGCTGTACAACTACCCGCACCGCACCGGCACCATGATGGGTGAGGAGTTTTTGGACCGGGTGGGGCGCAGCCGCAATTTCTGCGGCATCAAGGAAAGCTCAGGCGATATCAACCGGGTGCATCTGCTGGCGCGGGACTATCCGCATATCCAGCTGGGCTGCGGCATGGACGACCAGGCGCTGGAATTCTTTGCCTGGGGCGCGCCGTTCTGGGTCTGCGGCGGCTCGAATTTCCTGCCGGCCGAGCATGTGGCGCTGTACAATGCCTGCGTGGTGGAGGGCAATTACACCAAGGGCCGCCGCATCATGTCGGCGATGATGCCGCTGATGCATGTGCTGGAGCAGGGCGGCAAGTTCATCCAGACCATCAAACACGGCGTCACCCTGAATGGCATCGCGGCCGGCGCCATGCGGGCGCCGCTGAAGGGGCTGAACAAAGACGACAAACGCGCGCTGGAACAGGTTGTGCGGGTGCTGAAACAGAAAATTGCCGGCATTCAGGCGGAGGGCTGATCCATGACATTGCTGACCCAGGACGAATACACATCCATCGCCGCAGGTCTGGCCCTGCCCACCGGCGCCTTCATTGACGGAAAATTCCGCCCGGCGGCCTCGGGCAAAACCTTTGAAACAGTGAATCCGGCGACCGGCGAAAAGCTGGCGGATATCGCATCCTGCGGCGCCGAAGACGTTGATTTCGCGGTCGAAAAAGCCCGCGAAGCCTTTGACGACGGGCGCTGGTCGAAACTGCACCCCTCCGCGCGCAAGGACGTGCTGATCCGGCTCGCCAAGCTGATGACCCGCCAGCGGCGCGAACTGGCGGTGATGGAAAGCCTCGACAGCGGCAAGACCATCTATGACTGCGAAACCGTCGATGTGCCGGAAACCATCCACTGCATCAAATGGCACGCCGAGGCGATCGACAAGATCTATGATCAGGTGGCGCCAGCCTCGGACGATCACATCGCCATGGTGCTGCGCGAACCCATCGGCGTTGCGGGGCTGGTGCTGCCGTGGAACTTCCCGCTCTTGATGCTGGCGTGGAAGATCGGCCCGGCGCTGGCGGCGGGCTGCTCGGTGGTGGTGAAGCCTGCGGCGGAAACCACGCTGACCGCGCTGCGTGTGGCGGAACTGGCGATGGAAGCCGGCCTGCCCCGCGGCGTGCTGAACGTGGTTCCCGGCGGCGGCGCCGAGGTGGGCGAGCCGATCGGGCGGCACATGGACATCGACATGGTCTCCTTCACCGGCTCCACCGTGACCGGCAAGCGGTTCCTGTCCTATTCGGCGGAAAGCAACGCCAAGGAGGTGGTGCTGGAGATGGGCGGCAAAAACCCCGCCATCGTCATGGACGACGCCGAGAGCCTGGACCGGGTGGCGAGCCACGTGGTGAACGGCGCCTTCTGGAACATGGGCGAGAACTGCTCCGCCTCCTCCCGTCTGATCGTGCACAAACACGTCAAGTCAGAGCTGCTGGAACGCATCGCCCATCATGCTAAACAGTGGAACGCCGGCGATCCGCTGGACCCTGAAACGCGCATGGGCGCGCTGGTGTCGCGGGCGCATTTCGACAAGGTCTGCGGCTATCTGGAGCAGGCCGGAAACGTGGTTTTGGGCGGTAAATCCTATGACGGCGCCTTTGTCGAACCCACCGTGGTCGAGGTGCCCGGCAATGACGCGGTACTGGCGCGTGAGGAGATCTTCGGCCCGGTCCTCAGCGTGATCGAGGTTGCCGGATTTGACGAGGCGATCCAGATCGCCAATGACACGGATTACGGCCTTTGTGCGTCGATCTTCACCGCCAACGTCAAACGGGCGATCCGCGGCGCCCGTGCGATCCGGGCGGGCACGGTGACCGTCAACAGCTTTGGCGAGGGCGACATCTCAACGCCTTTCGGCGGTTACAAGCAATCGGGCTTTGGCGGCCGCGACAACGCGCTCCAGGCCCATGACCAGTACACCCAGCTGAAAACCATCTGGATCGACCTGGCCGACGACACAGACGAGGCCGTGGATTGACCGCCTACACCGCCAAACGCCTGCCCCGGCAGACTGCGGCGGCGGGGTGGAATGCCATCCTGCCGCCGCAGGCGCCCTTACCGGTTCTGGAGCAGGATCTGACCGCCGATGTGACCATTATCGGCGGCGGATTTGCGGGCCTGTCCGCCGCCCGCCGCCTGCACCAGCTGGACCCGTCGCTGAAGGTGGCGGTGCTGGAAGCCGGCAGGGTCGCCGAAGGCTCTGCCGGGCGCAATTCCGGCTTCATGATCGACCTGCCGCATGATCTTTCCTCGGACAATTACGCAGGGTCCGGGCTGGAGGCCGACCGCGCTGCGATTGCCTTTAACCGCAAGGCGATTGAATTTGCGAAGGGCGTGGCGGAGGACTGCGCGCTGCCGCAGGAAATCTTTGATCCTGCGGGAAAAATCAACGCTGCCGCAACCCGCGCCGGCGACAGGCACAACCGCGATTTCGCCGCCCATCTGGACCGGCTGGGCGAGCCGCACAGGCTGCTGAGCCGGCAGGAAATCCAGGACCGCACCGGCAGTCCGCATTACACCTCCGGCCTTTATGCGCCCGGAACCGTGATGATCCAGCCCGCCGGCTATATCCGGGCGCTGTCGGCGCATCTGGCCGGACAGATCAGCATATATGAAAACACCCCCGCCACCGGGTTTGAAAAACAGGGCAATGGCTGGGTAGTCAGCACCCCCAAGGGGCGCATCCGCACCGGCAGGATCATCCTGGCCTGCAACGGCCATCTGGAAAGCTTCGGCTTTTACCAGCGCCGCCTGATGCACATCTGCCTCTATGCCTCGATGACCAAACGTCTGACGCCGGAGCAGATCACCCGGCTCGGCGGCGACGCCCGCTGGTCGGTGACGCCCGCGGATCCGGCCGGCACCTCTGTGCGGCGGATATCCGGCTCTTACGGCGACCGCATCCTGATCCGGACCTGCGCCAGCTTCCACCCCACCATCGAGACCAGCCCTATGCGCCTGCACAACGCCGGCTGGGTGCATGACCGCAAGTTCAAGGAGCGGTTCCCGCATCTGGGAGATGTGCGGATGGAGCACCGCTGGGCCGGGATGCTCTGTCTTAGCCGCAACGGATCTGCGGCGTTCGGCGAGCTGGACCAGGGCGTCTATGCCGCCTGCTGCCAGAACGGTCTTGGCATCGCCCGCGGCACCCTGCAGGGCATGGGCGCGGCCGAGCTGCTGCTGCAGGGGGGATCGGATACCGCCAGCCATTTCCTGGCCCAGCCGCTGCCGCCGGAACTGCCGCCGGAACCCTTTGCCTCGCTTGGCGCGAACACATACCTGATGTGGAAGGAATGGCGGTCCGGGAAAGAATAAGGGCCTAGGGGGCTCTGCCCCCGGCCTGCGGCCTCCCCCGGAGTGTTTTTAACCAGAAAGAAGCAGCACCGTGGCTTTCACAGCCTGGACCAGTTTGGCTTCAAGGCAAGCTCAGCTTGGCCATCCGCCCGCCATCGACGGTATAGACTTGGCCGGTGATAAAGCCTGCGTCCTCTGCAGCCAGGAAGGCCACCAGTGCCGCCACCTCCTCAGGCTTGCCGGTGCGGCCCGCCGGGTGGATGCCAGCGATATCGCGGCGGAAGGCCTCCGGGTCGGGCATGGCTTCGATGAAGCCCATGTTCAGTTCGGTGTCGATCCGGCCCGGCGCCACCGCGTTGCAGCGGATGCCCTCGTTTCCGTGGTCCACTGCCACCGCGCGGGTAAGGCCGTGCAGACCAGCCTTGGAGGCGCAATAGGCGGCATGGCCGGGGTTGCTGCCCAGCCCCTCGATCGATCCGGTGTTGACGATGCTGCCCTTGGTTTTGCGCAACAAAGGCAGCGCTGCCTGAATCATCAGGAAGGGTGCGGTCAGGTTGCGCTGCCAGTCGGCCAGCGGCATGTCCTCGACGCGCGCCGCCTGCATCCTGCCGGCGTTGTTGACCAGCACATCCAGCCCCCCTGCCCGGCTGACAGCCTCCGCCACCACCTGCGCGGGGCTGTCCGGGTCGGTGAAATCCGCCGGAATCGCTTCGAACTCCGCATCCGTGCCGCGCTGTGCCGTGAGCACCCGCGCGCCCTCATCACGCAGCCGCCGGGCGATGGCCTGGCCGATGCCGCTGCGCCCGCCGGTGACCAGCGCAACCTTGCCCTGAAACCGATCATGACACCGGTTTCCCGCCGTTCACCTCCAGCAGCGCGCCGCACATGTAGCGGGACGCGTCAGAGGCCAGGAACATCACCACATCAGCGATGTCTTCCGGCTCGGCAATCCGGCCCAGCGGCACGGTCTTGCCCAGTTCCGCCGCCGCGCTGTCCGGGTCAAAGCCGCGTTTGGCAAAGCCGCTGCGCAGCATCGGTGTGTTCACCTCATTCGGGCAGACCGCGTTGATGCGGATGCCCTGGCGGGCATGATCCATGCCCATGCATTGGGTCAGCGAGGCAATTGCCGCCTTGGTCATGCAATAGAGCGCATGGTTCGGCCCCGGGTTTTTGCCGCCCCAGCACGACGAAGTGTTAACGATGGCGCCGCCGCCGGTTTCCGCCATCAGCGGGATCGCGGCGCGGCAGATGCGGAATGGCGCCTCGACGTTCACGCCCATCGACAGGTTCCAGTCCGCGTCCGAGGTCTCGGTCACCAGGCCACGGGTGATGACGCCGGCGTTTTTTATGACGACATCGAGGCCGCCAAGCGCCTCCGCGGCTGCCTGCGGCAGCGCGTTGGCATAGTCTGCATCCAGCAGATCGCCAGGCAGATTCGCCTCCGCCTCCATCGCCCCAGCTGTCATCACAGGTATGCGGCAGATTGCGGGCCTCGCAGATGCCGCGGATGGTGCGCATCGGATGCAAGCCCCCGATACGGGTGACCTTCATGCCGAAACCGTCGACCAGACCGGTGCCGGCCGCGGTTATCACCGTGTTCAGACAGGTGCTGTTTTCATCCATGTAGATGCCGTGACTGACCTGCAGGCGGATTTTTTGCAAGTCTTCCATCGTGTTGCAGGGTTGCTTCATGATGAAGGGGTCTCCGGGCATTCGCGGCTGACGCGCAGCGCATCCCGCGTGGTCCAGCCGCGGTTGCCATCCACCGCCAGCCGCATGCCCGAACCGCCGATCTGCTCCCAGACCTTGCGGATAGTCTCGATATCCAGCTCCACCGGACGGCCGCCGGCCTTCACCTGCAGGCGGGGATAGGGGCCGTTCTTAACCGGCAGATCATGCTGATAAATAGGGATTTCCGCAATTTTCATAGTCTTGCCCTGTTGGAAAAAAGCCCGCCGTTGTCACCGGGCGGGCCAGTCGGGGAGGAAGATCAGCAGCTCTGGTTCAACTCGTCGGCGGCGGGAATTTCCCGCTCGCGCCGGGCGATGTAATCCAGCAATTCTTCGTTTTTCGCCTCGTCCAGTTTCGGCTCCTGATATTCTGCCAGCAGCTTTTTCGCGCGAGTCAAAGCGCGTTCGGTGATCTCGGCGCTGCCCTCTGCCTGCCACTGCTCGATCGAGTTGTTGTCGAACAGCTCCGGCATGAAAAACGCCTCCTGGAAGTTCTCCTGGGTGTGGGGATGGCCCAGATAATGCCCCCCCGGCCCGACATCCGGCACCGCCGACAGCGCCTGCTCGAAATCGTGCCATTTCGGCCCTTCCGCCATCCGGTAGGCCATCGCGCATTGCTCGGCATCGACGATGAACTTGGCGACGGAACAATGCATCCCGGCCTCGTTCCAGCCCGCCGAATGCCAGATATAGTTGGCGCCGGCATGCATCACCGCCTGCAGGGTGGTGGCGGATTCATAGCCCGCCTGCGCGTCAAAGGTCTTGGCGCCGCCCAGGGTGTTGGAGGTCCGCCACGGCACCCCGTAATAGCGCGCCATCTGGCCGATCATGAAGTTCATCAGGCTGATTTCCGGGGTGCCGGCCATCGGCGCACCGGATTTCATTGAAACGGTCGACAGGTAGTGGCCATAGATCGCCGGGGCGCCCTTGCGGATCACCTGGGTGTAGGCCAGCGCGCTCAGCGCTTCGGCGTTCAGCTGCGCAACCGCGGCCGGGACCGAGGCAGGCGTGTTGGCGCCGCCCAGCACAAAAGGCGAGCACAGCACCGGCTGGTTGCGGCGGCAGAAGGCGCGCATCGCGCCCAGCATGGTCTCGTCCCAGACCAGCGGCGAGTTGCCGTTGCAATTGCCGGTGGTGACCGGATGGCTGTCGATGAAATCCGCGCCGAACAGGATCGCGCACATGTCCAGCACGTCTTCAGCGTTCTTGGGGCTGGTGGTCATGCCCATGAACGTCTTGTCCGAGTGTTTCATCGACGAATAGGTGATCCGGAGATGGCGCTGGCTGATCGGGTGATCGTAGGGTTCCACGATGTGATGCGCCGAGGAATGCAGGCTGGGCATCATATGCGCCAGCTTGTGGAACATCGCCAGGTCGTCCAGCACCGGGTTGCGGCGCACATCGTCCAGATCACGCAAAAAGGGCGCCCCGGTCATCGGCACAAAGATCGAATGCTTGCCGCCCAGGCGCACGTTCTTTTGCGGATCACGCGCGTGATAGGTGAAAGCGCCGGGGATGGTCCTGATCAGCTCCCGCACCAGGCCGCGGTCCAGAAAGACCAGCTCCCCCTCAACCTTGGCGCCGGCGCGTTTCCAGTCCTCCAGCGCAATCGGATCGCGGAACTGGACGCCGACGTTTTCCAGAATATTCATCGAGGCATTGTCGATCATCCCGACCTGGGCGCCGTCCATCACCTCGCACAGGGGGATATTGCGGGCGAGGCCCGGCAGCATGTCGAATTTCGGGGCGGTGCGCAGGGCGCGGCGGGCAGTGCGGCCGCCGGCACGCGAACGGGGTGCTGTGGCTTGCTCAGTCATGGCTGGGGTCTCCTTTGACAGAGAGTTTCGCCAAAGCACTGCGGCTTCACCTGCAGGATTACGAAATGCGGTTGCAGAAACCGACATTCGATCCAATGGAACCGGTTCAGGACAGCTCTGCCCTGTCTCGGGACCTGTTTCACAGGAACCGCAGAAAAAAGGCACACAGGCCCCGAAAACGCCGGAATAGACCCTGATTAGAGGCTGCAATCAGATGAATACGCGAGAATCCCCGGACTGAAGCGACTCGGCCGGGATGCCCCCCTGCGGACCCGGCATACGGGGCCCGGGATTTTGCAGCTTCGCCTGACTTATCCCGGGATTTTGGTTATTGCTATTATATTTCAGCATCTTACTGGGTTATTCGCGGCATTTCCCGTGATCCGGCAGAAACCCCGGCAATCCGCCTGCAACCTGTAAATGAAGGAATCTATTGCAAAACACTGTTCGCATTGCGTATAGAAACGATAAATAAAGCGCTGACGCAAAACAGCGTTACTATCGAGAGGGCAGCAGTTGGCAGTAGCACTCCACATCAATCAACGAATCCGCGAAAATGCGGAAAACCTCAGTGCGGCCCTCGAAAGCCACATGCTGGCGAGTTTCGCGCCGGATGCAAGGAAGGAATTGCGGCTGTTCAGCGCTGGCGAGGCGGCTGAAATGCTGGGCATTTCCTCGAGCTTCCTGCGCAAGCTGCATTTTGACGGCAAACTGCCCGAGGTGCACACCACGCCGGGCGGCAGGCGCCACTATTCCGCCGCCGACCTCTTGGAAATGCGCAAGATCCTGGATGCCGCGGCCAAGACGCCGGGCACCTATCTGCGCGGCCGCCGGGCAGGCGACAAGGTGCAGGTGCTGTCCTTCCTGAACTTCAAGGGCGGGTCGGGCAAGACCACCTCGTCAATCCACACCGCGCAGCGGCTGGCGCTGAAAGGCTACCGGGTGCTGGCGGTGGATATCGACCCGCAGGCGTCCCTGACGACGCTTTTCGGCTATCGGCCCGAGGTCGATTTCCTTGAAACAGGGACGATTTATGACGCAATCCGCTATGATGACCCCCTGCCCCTGCGCCAGATCATCCAGCAGACCTATTTCAGCGGTCTCGATCTCGCTCCCGGCGGTCTGATCCTGCAGGAATTCGAACATGAAACCCCGCAGGCACTGTTGAACAACGTGCAGCCCGCGTTCTTTTCCCGCATGGCCGCCGCCTTGCAGGAGGTTGAAGCGGATTATGACGTGATCATCTTCGACTGCCCGCCGCAGCTGGGCTATCTGACCATGTCGGCGCTCTGTGCGTCGACCGGCGTGCTGATCACCGTGGTGCCGAACATGCTGGACATCGCCTCGATGTCGCAATTCCTGCAGATGAGCGCCGAATTGCTGGATGTGGTCTCCAATGCGGGCGCCTCGCTCGAATTTGACTTCCTGCGCTTCCTGATCAACCGCTACGAGCCGAACGACGGGCCGCAGCAACAGGTGGTTGCATTCATGCGGCAGCTGTTCGGCGACGAGGTCATGGTGGCGCCGATGCTGAAATCCACGGCGATTTCCGATGCAGGCCTGACCCAGCAGACGGTGTACGAGGTCGAAAGATCCCAATTTCACAGGTCAACCTATGACCGTGCGGTGGATTCACTGAATCAAGTTAACGATGAAATAGAATCCCTCCTACAACACGCATGGAGGCGTTGATGGCACGCAAAGGAATACTCAGCACAGCCCTGAACCCAGGCACACCGGCCGCTCCCGCAGCCAAGCCCAAGATGATCCCGCGCGGCGCCGTCGGGGCGCTGCAGTCCTCGCTCAGCAAGCTGCAGGAAAGCGCGGTGCAGGAGATCGACACCGCGCTGATCGACAACGCCGGGTATGAAGACCGCCTGGGTATGGATGGCGCGGCGTTCAACCAGTTGAAAGACAGCCTGCAGACCTATGGGCAGCAGGTGCCGGTGCTGCTGCGCCCGCACCCGAAGACAGCCGGACGGTTCGAAATCGTCTATGGCCGCCGCCGTCTGAAGGCGCTGCGCGAGCTGGGCCAGCCGGTCAAGGCCATGGTGCGGCAGCTGGACGACCACGCGCTGGTGATGGCGCAGGGGCAGGAAAACACCTCCCGCCAGGATCTCAGCTTCATTGAAAAGGCCGCCTTTGCGGCGCAGTTGCAGGCCGATGGCTATGGACGGCAGACAATTGCCGCGGCGCTGTCGATCGACCTGCCGATGGTATCGCGGATGCTGAAGGTCGGGACGGCCTTTGATCTGCCCTTTCTGCGGCTGATCGGATCAGCCCCTGGCATCGGCCGCGACCGCTGGATGACACTGGTCAAGCAGTTCGAGGTGCCGGGCGCGCGCAACCGGGCGCTGGCCTATGCCAATACGCCTGATTTCCTGATGAACGATTCCGATGGCCGGTTTGAGGCGGCGCTGAAACGGGCCCAGGACGTCCCGCGGGAGCCAAAGCCGGCCCCTGCCCCGCCAAAGACCCGCGCCCTTGCGGGCCGCGACGGCGCTGAGGTGGCCGGGATCAAGACCACCGCCAAGGGCGTCACCCTCACCATCGCCGCCAAGGACGCGCCCGGGTTCGACGCCTGGTTCGACGCCCATGCGGAAGACATCATAACCGAGCTTCACGGCCGCTGGCAGCAAGACCAGCCTGAGCAGCCGGAAGACTGACCAAGAGCAGCAACAGTAAGGACAGGAGGCACGTAAACAGGCAAAAGAAAAGCCCCCCAGGACATTACATCCCAGAAGGCCGTTCTCAGATTTAGCACCTTTGGAATAGCCCTTCAGACTCGTCACTGTCAACTCCATGCGCCGCATGGGGGCGGGAATTCTTTGTCTTTCGTGAAAATAACATGGAACAGGCGTCCCAAATCGCATTTGGGCGGCAGGATCCGTGCGGCCGGCTGGCGGGTACTCACGACAAGTGGGACCTTCTGGCTGCGCTCACGCACGCCGCCGCGGAATTTGAACTGAGCCACCGCACCCTTGGCGTGCTGAAGGCCTTGCTGACGTTCTTCCCCGAACGCGCGCTGCCTGCCGAGCCGGACAGCGCCATTGTGTTTCCGTCGAACCGCAAATTGATGGAGCGGCTGAACGGGATGCCGGAAAGCACCCTGCGCCGCCATCTGGCCACCCTCACCCGCGCCGGGATTGTCAGCCGTAAGAACAGCCCCAACCGCAAACGCTACGCGCGGCGCAGCGGTGATGACATGCCGCTGGCCTTCGGCTTTGACCTCTCCCCCCTCGCCCGCCACGCCGGTCAGATTTTCGACGCGGCCCTGGATGCCAAGGCGCGGGCCGAGCATCTTGCAGTGCTGCGCGACCGGGTTGCCGTGCTGCGGCAAGAACTGGTTGAACTGGCTGACGGCGCCGCAGAGACGCTGCTGGACACCGCCCGCAAACTGCTGCGCCGCAAACCCTGCGCCGATGAGCTGACCCGGATGGCTGAGGCGCTGCACGGTGAAATTGTCCGCCGGACGCCCGGAGGAACCCCGCAACAGACCAAACTGCCAGCACGCAATATGAGCGCCCCTGACAGCCAGAATGAGCGGCACATACAGGATTCAATAAAAAAAGATTCTGACTCTGAAGAGCCGCAGGCCACAACGCCTTTGCCGCAGCCGCAGCATCCAGGCGCCAGTGAAGGCACAGCAGAGAAACACTGTGATCTTGCCACCGTTCTGCGGGCCTGTCCCGAAGTGCAAACATACTACCCTGGCAAGCTGCGGAATTGGCAGGACGCTGACCGGATTGCCGAGACGCTGTCGCCGATGATGGGGATTGAGATGCCTGTGCTCAGCGATGCCCGGGCTGCGATGGGCCGCAAGGACGCGGCAACGGCGGTGATGTGCATCTTGGAGAAGCTCGGCACGATCCGCAGCCCAGGCGCCTATCTGCGGCGTCTGGCGCAAAAGGCACGGGCGGGTCAGTTCTCCACCGCACCGATGCTGAATGCCTTGCTGCAGGCGGGCAGCCGGGCGGAAATTGTCAGCTGACAATTTTTCGGAATGAGCGGTTTTTCACTATGGCACCCTCCCGCCAGGCAGCTTGCATGTGAGGCCTGGAACGTGGCGCAGGACGGCGCCGGGACCGGTTTAACCAGCGCCGGAGGTGTGAAATTGTCAGCTGACAATTTTTTCATCCCGCCGGGTTTGCCAAGCCGTTAAGCCGCGTCATCGGCCCGTTTCCGGGACAGCGGATTGCCGTCACGCATGGCTGGCAATCCTCCGTTGCCAGAGGCCGGAGCAAAAATTGTCAGCTGACAATTTTCCGCCCTGCCGCCGTGTTCCGGCACTCCGTGGCATTGCCTCATGCAGCTCCCGCCGGCCACAGTGACGGCAAGCCTTCCTGTGAAAGGGACTTGCGGCCTCATGCTTGCCATCTTGCACAACCGGACTTACCGGCATTTGTTCCTGGCCCAGATTGCGGCGCTGACCGGCACCGGGCTGGCCACTGTTGCGCTTGGCCTTCTGGCTTATGACTTGGCGGGGGAGCGCGCCGGACTGGTGCTGGGCACTGCGCTGACGATCAAGATGGCGGCCTATGTCACCGTTGCCCCCGTCGCGGCCGCCTGGGCGGAACAGGTGGACCGGCGAAAGATGCTGATCGGGCTGGATCTGCTGCGGATGGCCGTGGCGGTTTGCCTGCCGTTCGTCACCGGGGTCTGGCAGATCTATGTGCTGATCTTTCTGCTGCAGTCGGCCTCTGCCGGGTTCACGCCGGCCTTCCAGGCCACGATCCCCGATGTGCTGACGGCGGAGAAGGACTATACCCGGGCGCTGTCGCTGTCGCGGATGGCCTATGAGCTGGAGAGCCTCGCCAGCCCGGTGCTGGCCGCAGCCCTGCTGCTTCTGGTCAGTTCCGCGACGCTGTTCTGGGGCACTGCGGCGGGGTTCGCGGGATCGGCGCTGCTGCTGCTGTCCATCAGCCTGCCGTCTCCTGCGCCCAGGGCGCCCCGGCCGATCTGGCAGCGCACCACGCGGGGGATCAGGAATTATCTGCGCACCCCGCGGCTGCGCGGGCTGCTGGCGCTGAACTGGGTGGTTTCAGCGATGGCGGCAATGGTGCTGGTCAACACAGTGGTCCTGGTGCGCGCCGGCCTGGGGCAGGGGGAAACCGCGGTCGCGCTGGCGCTGGCGGCGTTTGGCGGCGGATCGATGCTGGCGGCCCTGCTGCTGCCGCGGCTTCTGGAGCGGGTGTCCGACCGGACGGTGATGCTGGCAGGCGGCGCCCTGGGCAGTGCTGCGCTGGCGGTGCTTGCGCTCAGCCTCTTTGCCGCGCCGCTGGGATTTGCACGGCTGGCAATCGCCTGGGCGGTGATCGGCGCGGGCTACTCGGCGGTGCTGACCCCCTCGGGGCGGCTGCTGGCGCGCTCGGCCCATGCGGCGGACCGGCCCGCGGTGTTTGCCGCGCAGTTCACCCTGTCGCATGCCTGCTGGCTTTTGTTCTATCCTCTGTCGGCCTGGCTGATGGCAGCCTGGGGGGCGGGCGCGGCGATGCTGGCCCTGGCGCTTCTGGCGGCGGCGGGGCTGATCGCCGCGCGGCACCTGTGGCCCAAGGACAGCGCATCCCCCGTTGCGCATAGCCACCCCGGCCTGCCGCCGGACCACCCGCATCTGCAAGGCGGCCAGCCGCACGCGCATCCGATCATCATCGACGATCAGCACCCGGAAGTTCCGAAAAAGACCCAGTGCTGAAGGCGGCAGGCTGGCCAGTGTCTATTTTATGACTAGACATAATAACCTAAATGAGTAGTTTAATATTGAAATAGCAGCAAAGAGAATCGGGGGGAGTCCGTGACAGGGGATTTTGTTCTGACCGGCGCACGGCTGGCGACGATGGCCAGCACAGACACGCCATATGGGCTGATTGAAGACGGTGCGGTTGCGGTTTCGGACGGCACCATCGTCTGGGCCGGGCCAAGGCAGAAATTGTCAGCTGACAATTCTGCTTGGGAGCAGCGGGATCTTGGCGGCCGGCTGGTGACGCCGGGGCTGATCGATTGCCACACCCATATCGTTTTTGGCGGCAACCGCGCGATGGAGTTCGAGATGCGACTGAACGGCGCGTCTTATGAAGAGGTCGCACGGGCAGGGGGCGGCATCGTCTCCACCGTGAGCGCAACCCGCACCGCGTCGCTGGACGATCTGGTGCAGGGCGCGCTGCCCCGTCTGGATGCGCTGATCGCCGAAGGCGCCACCGTGGTCGAGGTGAAATCCGGCTACGGGCTGGACCGCGATACCGAACTGAATATGCTGCGCGCCGCTCGCCGCCTGGGCGAGTTGCGCCCGGTGACGGTGAAAACCACCTTCCTTGGTGCCCATGCGGCGCCGGCCGAGTACAAGGGCCGCGACGACGCCTATATAGACGAGGTCTGCATTCCCGCCCTGCGCGCCGCCCATGCCGAAGGGCTGGTCGATGCGGTGGATGGATTCTGCGAGAACATCGCCTTTGCGCCGGCGCAGATCGAACGGGTGTTCAAAGCGGCGCAGGAGCTGGGCCTGCCGGTGAAACTGCACGCCGAACAGCTGAGCCATCAGGGCGGCACCGCCCTGGCCGCGCAATATGGCGCGCTGTCCGTCGATCACGTCGAATACGCAAATGAGGACGACGCCAGGGCGATGGCCGCCAGCGGCTCTGTCGCGGTGATCCTGCCGGGCGCGTTCTATACCATCCGCGAAACGCAAGAACCGCCGATCGGCCATTTCCGCACCCATGGCGTGCCGATGGCGCTGGCAACCGATTGCAACCCCGGCTCCTCGCCGCTGACGTCCTTGCTGCTGACAATGAACATGGGCTGCACCCTGTTCCGGATGACGCCCGAGGAGGCGCTGGCCGGTGTCACCCGCAATGCCGCCCGTGCGCTGGGGCTCAAGGACCGCGGCCAGATCGCCGCAGGCATGCGCGCCGATCTGGCGGTCTGGGACGTCGGGACGCCCGGCGAACTGGCCTACCGCATCGGCTTCAACCCGCTTCACACCCGTATCCATGAGGGCAAACAATGATCGAGATGATCCCCGGCACGGTAACGCTTGCCACGTTGCAGGACGTATACCGCAACCTCACCCCGGCCAAGCTGGACGCCTCGGCCCGCGAACCGGTTGAGGCCGCAGCCCAGATGGTGGCAGATGCCGCCGCGGGTAACGAAGCCGTCTACGGCATCAACACCGGCTTCGGCAAACTGGCCTCGACCAAGATCGCGCCGGAAGACACCGCCACCCTGCAGCGCAACCTGATCCTGTCGCATTGCTGCGGCGTCGGCGAGGCGCTGCCGGAGGACAAGACCCGGCTGATGATGACGCTGAAGCTGCTGTCGATGGGGCGCGGTGCGTCCGGCGTGCGCTGGCTGGTGATTGATCAGATCGAACAGATGCTGGAACGCGGCGTGGTGCCGGTGATCCCGTCGCAGGGTTCGGTCGGCGCATCGGGCGACCTGGCACCGCTGGCGCATATGGCGGCGGCGATGATCGGGGCAGGGGAGGCCACATTCGAGGGCACCCGCATGTCCAGCGCCGAAGCGCTTAAAAAGGCCGGTTTAGAGCCGATTGTGCTGGGCCCCAAGGAAGGCCTGGGCCTGATCAACGGAACCCAGTTTTCGACGGCCTGCGCGCTGGCCGGTCTGTTTGACGCCTGGCGCATGGCCGAAGCGTCGATGGCGATTGCCGCGCTGTCCACCGATGCCATCATGGGCTCCACCGCGCCGCTGATCGCCGATATCCACACCCTGCGCGGCCATGCCGGTCAGATCGACGTGGCGCAGCAGATGCGCGACATCATGGCGGGCAGTGAAATCCGCGAGAGCCACCGCGAGGGCGACACCCGGGTGCAGGATCCCTATTGCATCCGTTGCCAGCCGCAGGTGGTGGGCGCCGCGCTGGACGTGCTGCGCATGGCCGCCAAAACGCTGGAGATCGAAGCCAACGCTGTCACCGACAACCCCTTGGTGCTGGTGAACGAGGGGCGCATCGTCTCGGGCGGCAACTTCCACGCCGAGTATGTGGGCTTTGCCGCCGATCAGATTGCGCTGGCCGTGGCCGAAATCGGCGCGATTGCGCAGCGCCGGGTGGCCCTGATGGTCGATCCGACCCTCAGCCACGACCTGCCGCCGTTCCTGACGCCGGATCCGGGGCTGAACTCGGGCTTCATGATTGCCGAAGTGACCACCGCGGCGCTGATGAGCGAGAACAAGCATCTGGCCAACCCCTGCGTGACCGACTCGACCCCGACTTCGGCCAACCAGGAGGACCATGTGTCGATGGCCGCCCACGGCGCGCTGCGGCTGACAAAGATGAACGCCAACCTGTCGGTGATCCTGGGCGTCGAAATGCTCTGCGCTGCGCAAGGGGTTGAGGCGCGCACGCCGCTGAAAACTTCCGAACGCCTGCAGGACGTGCTGGCGATGCTGCGCGAGGACATCCCCTCGCTGGCAGAGGACCGCTATCTGGCGCCCGATATCGAGGCTGCAAGCGCCATGATCCGTGCAGGCCGTGCTGCCGATGCGGCCGGGGTGAAGGTGGCCGCATGATCGAGGTTACTCAAGGATCATCACCGCTGGTGCTGGGGCTGCCCCACACCGGCACCGATGTGCCGCCGGAGATTTGGGACTGCCTCAATGAAACCGGCCGGGCGCTGGCGGATACCGACTGGCACATCCACGATCTCTATGCGGGGCTGGCCGGGGACGTCACCACCGTCCGCACCCCTATCCACCGCTATGTGATCGACGCGAACCGGGATCCCGCCGGGGTCAGCCTGTACCCCGGGCAAAACACCACCACGCTGGTGCCGCTGACCGATTTTGACGGGCAGGGGATCTGGCGCGAGGGCATGGAACCGGACGCGGCGGAAACCGCCCGCCGCCGTGACACCTATCACGCGCCCTATCATGCTGCCCTGGCGGCGGAACTGGAGCGGGTGAAGGCGGTCCACGGCTTTGCGATCCTCTATGACTGCCATTCGATCCGGGGCGACATCCCCTTCCTGTTCGAGGGCCGGCTTCCGGATTTCAGCATCGGCACCAATCTGGGCGCGACCTGCGATGCGTCGATCGAGGCGCTGACCGTCGCCCGTTGCGAAGCCGCCGAAGGCTATACCTCGGTGCTGAACGGCCGCTTCAAGGGCGGCTGGACCACCCGCCACTATGGCCGCCCCGCTGACGGGCTGCATGCGATCCAGATGGAACTGGCGCAGGCGACCTACTGCCAGGAAAGCCCGCCCTGGACCTATCTGCCGGAGCGCGCAGAAGCATTGCGCGCCCATCTCACCCTTATCCTGACTGATCTCAAAAACTGGAGGCCCTCGGCATGAGCGATCCCCGCAAGAACACCCGCGATATTTTCCCGCCCACCGGCACTGAGCTGAACGCCAAGTCCTGGATGACCGAAGCGCCGCTGCGGATGATGATGAACAACCTGCACCCCGATGTGGCCGAAAACCCGCATGAGCTGGTGGTGTATGGCGGCATCGGCCGCGCCGCGCGGACCTGGAAGGACTTCGACATGATCGTCGAGAGCCTGAAAAATCTTGAGGAAGATCAGACTCTTATGGTGCAGTCGGGCAAGCCGGTCGGCGTGTTCCAGACTCACAAGGACGCGCCCCGTGTGCTGATCGCCAACTCCAACCTGGTGCCGCATTGGGCCAATTGGGACCACTTCAACGAGCTCGATAAGAAGGGTCTGATGATGTACGGCCAGATGACCGCTGGCTCGTGGATCTATATCGGCACCCAGGGCATTGTGCAGGGCACCTATGAGACCTTTGCCGAGGCCGGCCGCCAGCATTTCGACGGCGACCTGACCGGCAAATGGATCCTGACCGGCGGTCTTGGCGGCATGGGCGGCGCGCAGCCGCTGGCGGCTGTGTTTGCCGGTGCCTGCTGCCTGGCGGTGGAATGCAACCCGGATTCGATCGACTTCCGCCTGCGCACCAAATACCTGGACGAGAAGGCCGAAACCCTGGACGAGGCGCTGGAGATGATCGAGCGCTGGACCGCCGCGGGCGAGGCGAAATCCGTCGGCCTTCTGGGCAATGCGGCGGATGTATTCGCCGAGCTGGTCGAGCGCGCCAAGGCGGGCGGCATCCGCCCCGACATCGTCACCGACCAGACCTCGGCGCACGACCCGGTCAACGGCTACCTGCCGCAGGGCTGGACCATGGCCGAGTGGAAGGAAAAGCGCGAGACCGACAAGAAAGCGGTTGAGAAAGCCGCCCGTGCCTCGATGAAGGTGCAGGTCAAGGCGATGTGCGATTTCCACGCGATGGGCGTGCCCACGGTGGATTACGGCAACAACATCCGCCAGATGGCGCTGGAGGAGGGGCTGGAGAACGCGTTTGACTTCCCCGGCTTCGTGCCCGCCTATATCCGGCCGCTGTTCTGCCGCGGCATCGGCCCGTTCCGCTGGGCCGCCCTGTCGGGCGATCCGGAGGATATCCGCAAGACCGACGCCAAGATGAAGGAACTGTTCCCCGACAACGAAGGCCTGCACCGCTGGCTGGACATGGCGCAGGAACGGATTGCCTTCCAGGGCCTGCCGGCCCGGATCTGCTGGATCGGTCTGGGCGACCGCCACAAGGCGGGCCTTGCGTTCAACGAGATGGTCAAGAACGGCGAGCTGAAGGCGCCGGTTGTCATCGGCCGCGATCATCTGGACTCCGGTTCGGTGGCCTCGCCCAACCGGGAAACTGAATCGATGATGGACGGTTCGGACGCAGTCTCCGACTGGCCGCTGCTGAACGCGCTGCTGAACACCGCTTCGGGCGCCACCTGGGTGTCGCTGCACCACGGCGGCGGCGTCGGCATGGGCTTCTCGCAGCATTCCGGCGTGGTGATCTGCTGCGACGGCAGCGAGGACGCGGAACGCCGCATCGGGCGGGTTCTGTGGAACGATCCGGCGACCGGCGTGATGCGCCACGCGGATGCGGGCTATGACATCGCCAAGGATTGCGCACGGGAACACGGGCTGAACCTGCCCGGCATCCTGGGGTGACCTGAAAAAGGCTCAAATCCATTGCGGATTTCAGCCCCCGAAAATGATGTTTCAGGGCCGTTCTTCGCGCAGAAGAGCGGCCCTTTTCAATCGCTGCGCCAATGCAGCCCGCGGGTCAGCAGCAGGCGCTGCACCCGGCCCGGATAGTCGGAACAGATCGCGTCGACGCCCAGATCGATCATCCGCTCAATGTCTTCGGGCGCGTTGACGGTCCAGACAATCGTCACCAGCCCCAGTTCGCGGGCACGGGCCAATGATTGCGGTGTGATGTCCAGGTAGTAGGGGCACCAGAACCGCCCCCGGGCTGCGGCAACGCGATCCGGCAGGTCCAGCACTGTGCAGCCCGCCACCGGGTTCACCGCCTTGGAGGAATCCTCGCCCGCGTCATCGGTGTTCTCCGGCAGCTGGGTCAGATAGGAGGCGGGCATTTCCGGGGCAATCCGCTGGCAGTCGGCCAGCAGATCCCAGTCGAAACTGTGCAGCACCGTGCGCGGCTGCATGCGGGCGGCGCGGACATCGGAAACCACGGCCTCAACCAGTGCCTGGCGCGCGGCGGTGTCGGCCAGCAGGTCGGGGTCGGATTTGATCTCCAGAAGCAAATGAACGCCCCGATGCTGCGGCTGCTGCAGCAGCGCCAGCAGATCCGCAAGGCGGGGAATGCGCAGGCCGGTCAGGAAGGCCTGATCCGGAAACCGCCGGCCATAGGCGCTGGCGCCATCCAGCCCGCCCACATCATAACGCAGCAATTCGGCATAGCTGAGGGCCGAAACTTTGGGTTCCGCGCCTTGCAGCCAGTTGCCATTGGCATCGCGGACCATCGACCGGGTCAGATGGTGGTTGTGGGTGATCACCACCACCCCGTCGCGGGTGGCGGTGACGTCCAGTTCCAGCAGATCCACCCCGGTTTTCAGGGCGAATTCAAAGCCTTCCAGGGTGTTTTCCGGCAGCACGCCGCGGGCGCCGCGGTGGCCGACCAGCCGGATCACGCCCGGCGCGCCTGCAAAGGCAGGGATCTGGGGGAAGACCATCAGTCTGCCAGACGTTTGCCGGAGGCGGCGTCGAACAGGTGGGTGAGTTCAGGCGTGGCCGAAAAACGGCGGATGCTGCCGATGCCGTCACCGGCATGGCCCGGAACGCTGGCGGTGAGCGCGTGTTCTGTGCCCTGCAGGCGTCCGTGGATCAATGTGTTGGCGCCCAATTGCTCCAGCAGGTCCACCTGCAGCGCGATGGGGCCGTTTTCGTCCGCCGTCAGATGTTCGGGGCGCAGGCCCAGGGTTGCAGCACCGGAATGGGCAGAGACGACCGGAAGCACCGCGCCGCCGGGCAGGGCGGCCTGGCCGCCGTTCAGGTCAGCCGGGAAGAAGTTCATTGCCGGGCTGCCGATGAATCCGGCGACAAACACCGAGGCCGGGCGGTCGTAAAGTTCAATCGGGGTGCCGAACTGCTCGACATAGCCGCCGTTCAGCACCATCAGCCGGTCGCCAAGGGTCATCGCCTCGACCTGATCGTGGGTCACATAGATCGAGGTCACCCCCAGCCGCTGCTGCAGCTTGCGGATTTCCAGCCGCATCTGCACCCGCAGCTTGGCGTCCAGGTTCGACAGCGGCTCGTCGAACAGGAACACCTGCGGATCGCGCACGATGGCGCGGCCCATGGCAACCCGCTGACGCTGGCCGCCGGACAGCTGCCGCGGCTTGCGGTCGAGGTATTGTCTGATCTCCAGGATCTCCGCCGCCTCTTCGACGCGGCGGTTGATCTCATCCTTCGGCAGTTTGCGGATCTTCAGGCCATAGGCCATGTTCTGGCGCACCGACATATGCGGGTACAGCGCGTAGTTCTGGAACACCATGGCGATGTCGCGGGCCGAAGGCTCCAGCTCGTTCACCCGGCGGCCGCCGATTGATATTTCGCCGGAGGTCACGCTTTCGAGCCCCGCCACCATCCGCAGCAATGTGGATTTGCCGCAGCCCGAGGGGCCGACGATGACGATGAATTCGCCATCCTTGATGCCGCCTTCGACATGGTGCAGCACCTGCGTCGGGCCGTAGGATTTCACCAGATCTGTGAGTTGAATATCAGCCATTTCGGGGCGCCTTACTTATCGGTTTCCGTCAAGCCCTGCACAAAGAGCTTTTGCATTGCGATCACCACGAACACCGGCGGGATCATCGCCAGAAGGGCCGTGGTCATGATGATGTTCCACTGCGGGCTTTGCTCGGCCGCTTCCAGCATCTGCTTGATCGACATCACGATGGTGGTCATCGAGGTGTCGGTGGTGATCAGCAGCGGCCAGAGGTACTGGTTCCAGCCGAAGATAAACAGGATCACGAACAGCGCCGCGATATTGGTGCGCGACAAGGGCAGCAGGATGTCGAAGAAGAACCTGAGCGGCCCGGCGCCGTCGATGCGGGCGCTCTCCAGCAGTTCATCCGGGACCGTCAGGAACACCTGGCGGAACATGAAGGTGGCGGTGGCCGAGGCGATCAGCGGGATCGACAGACCCCAGTAGCTGTTCAGCATCCCCAGATTGGCGACCACCTCAAACGTGGGCAGGATCCGGACCTCGACCGGCAGCATCAGGGTGATGAAGATCATCCAGAAGAAGGTCATGCGGAACGGGAACTTGAAATAGACGATGGCAAAAGCCGACAGCAGCGATATCGCGATCTTGCCGGTCGAAATCATCAGCGCCATCGCCAATGAGTTCAGCAGCATCAGCCAGACCGGTGCGGTTTCGGTGCCGCTGAGGCCGGAGCCGAACAGGGTCTGCTTCATGTTGTCCAGGAAGTGGTCGCCGGGCCACAGCGGCAGCGGCGCCTGGTTCATCCGCAGCTGGTCATGGGTGGCGGCAACAAAGGTGATCCACACCGGCAGCGCGATGGCAATGACGCCAAGGATCAGCACCAGATGGGTGAGGAAGGCGGTCAGGGGGCGGTTTTCGACCATCAGTATGCCACCTTTCTTTCAACAAAGCGGAACTGGACCACGGTCATGGCGATGACCAGCACCATCAGCACCACCGACTGCGCCGCCGATCCGCCAAGGTCGAGACCGACAAAGCCGTCGTTGAACACCTTGTAGACCAGAATGGTGGTGGAAGTGCCGGGGCCGCCCTGGGTGACGGCGTGGATGATGCCGAAGGTCTCGAAAAAGGCGTAGACCATGTTGATGACCAGCAGGAAAAACGTGGTAGGCGAGATCAGCGGGAAGATGATGGTCCAGAACCGCCGCGCCGGGCCTGCGCCGTCGATGGCGGCGGCTTCGATCACCGAATTAGGGATCGACTGCATGGCGGCGAGATAGAACAGGAAATTATAGGCCACCTGCTTCCATGCCGCGGCCAGGATCACCAGCACCATCGCCTGGGTGCCATTGAGGTAATGGTTCCAGGTGATGCCTGCGAATTCCAGGAAATAGGGAAAGATGCCAAGGGTGGGATTGAACATGAAGACCCACAGGGCACCGGCCAGAACGGGGGCGACCGCATAGGGCCAGATCAGCAGGGTCCGGTAGAACATCGCGCCGCGCACCACCCGCTGGGCAAAGCCTGCCAGCAAGAGCGCCACGCCCATCGACAGCCCCGCCACCAGCAGGGAGAACACCGCGGTGCGCTGAAAACTGGCCAGGTAATGTCTGTCCGACCACAGGATTTCGAAGTTCTCGAACCAGACAAATTCGGTGCCAAGGCCGAAGGCGTCCTCGATCAGGAACGACTGGTACATCGCCTGGCTGGCGGGCCAGATGAAGAACACCAGCGTGATGAGGATTTGCGGTGCGACCAGCAGATAAGGCAGCGCCGAGGTTGGGAAATGCACCCGTTTGAGCATGAAAGGCCCCAGTCAGGAAAGCGGCCCTGCCGCCCCGGGGAAGGGGCGGCAGGGACAGGTCGTCAGGATGGATTAGGACGGGTTGGCGGTGCGCTCGAACCGGCGCAGCAGGTCGTTGCCCCGCTCAACTGCGGCATCCAGCGCTTCCTGCGCGGTTTTCTCGCCGCCCCACAGGGCTTCCAGCTCCTCGTTGATCACGTCGCGGATCTGAACAAAGTTGCCATAGCGCAGACCGCGGCTGTTGGCGGTCGGGGTGTTCAGGCTCAGCTGTTTGATCGCGGTGTCGGTGCCGGGGTTGCTGTCATAGAAGCCTTGGCTTTTGGACAGCTCATACGCAGCAGTGGTGATCGGCACATAGCCGGTCTCCTGGTGCCACCAGGACTGCACCTCGGGCGAGGACAGATAGGTCAGGAATTTGGCGGTGCCTTTGTATTCCGCCTCGTCATGGCCTTCGAGCACCCACAGGGTGGCGCCGCCGATGATCGAGTTCTGCGGCGCATCCGCGATGCTGGTATCCAACGGCAGCATGGCCTGGCCGAACTCGAACTGGGCCTGCGAGGAGATCGAGCCGTAATAGGCCGAGGAGTTCATCCACATGCCGCATTCGCCATTGGTGAACATCGGCAGGCTGTCGCCGCGGCGGCCGCCGTAGACAAACAGGCCGTCCTGGCCCATCGACGCGATGTCATCCAGGCGCGCCGCAACCTGTGCGTTGTTGAAGGTCAGCTCGGTGTCGAAGCCGGCAAAGCCGTTTTCCTTGGTGCCGGTGGGCAGGTTGTGCCAGGCCGAGAAGTTCTCGATCATCACCCAGGACTGCCAGCCAAAGGACACGCCGCATTTCATGCCGTTATCAACCAGCTTCCGGGAGGCGGTCTTGACCTCGTCCCAGGTGGTGGGAACTTCGGCGCCGGCTGCGTCCAGCGCGTCCTTGTTGTACCACAGCACGGGAGAGGAGCTGTTGAAGGGCATCGACAGCAGCTCGCCCTCGGGGGTCTCGTAATAGGACACCACGGCGGGCAGGAAGGCGTCGCCGTCAAACGGCTCACCGGCATCGTTCATCAGCTTTTCGACCGGATAGATTGCGCCTTTGGCGGCCATCATGGTGGCGGTGCCGACCTCGAAGACCTGCACAATCTGCGGGTGTTCATTGGCGCGGAAGGCGGCAATCGCTGCCGTCATCGTCTCGGTGTAGTTGCCCTTGTAGACGGGCACCACTTTGTAGTCGTCCTGAGTGGCGTTGAAGTCTTCGGCGATCTTGTTGACGCGTTCGCCGTTGGTGCCGCCCATGGCGTGCCACCACTGAATTTCGGTTTCTGCAAATGCGGTGCTGCCAGCAACGGCCAGAACGGCCGAGGCGCAGAGCAAAGATTTGATCGGCATGAGCTTCTCTCCCAAGGTTGGTTATGGCGATACCTTGTGTCCGGCGGGAAAGATAATTCAAGCAAAAGTTTTTTGACAAAAAACATAACATGATGTTATGCGGTGGCGCATTGTTCTTCTCTTGAAAGCGGCTAACCCCTTGAAATTCAAACTTCGCCAGCTCGAGGCCTTTCAGGCCGTTGCCCGTACCGGCTCCGTCACCCGCGCCGCTGAAAGCTTGGGGATTTCCCAGCCGGCGGCCAGCCGGCTGCTGTCTGATTTTTCAAAAACAGTGGCGGTGGATCTGTTTACCCGCAAGGACGGGCTGCTGATTCCCACCAGCGAGGCGCGCTATCTGCTGTCCGAGGTGGGCCGGGTGTTCGACAGTCTGAACCATCTGGAGGAACTCAACCGGGACTTGACCGAGCGCACCGCCGGCCATCTGCGCATCGCCTGCCTGCCGGGGTTCGCGACAGCGCTGCTGCCGAAACTGCTGGCCGGGTTTCTGGAGCACCGCCCCGGCGTGCGGCTGACGCTGGAGCCGGACCGGCCCGAGCGGATCCTGGAATGGATCATCGGCGAGCAGTATGACTGCGGCATCACCGACGGGTTTGCCGCCCATCCGGCGGTGGAAAACATCGACCTGCCCATCCGCACCGTCTGTGTGCTGCCGCAGGATGACCCGCTGGCAGAACAGGATGTTATCACGCCCCGCGACCTGCAGCACCGCAAGATCATCCACACAAGGCGCGACAGCCCGTTTTTCCGCAAGCTGCACAAATCATTTTCCGAAGCCGGGGTGGAATTGAACAGCTGGATCGAGGTGCGCCAGTTCTCCACCGCCTGCATAATGGTCGGCCAGGGGCAGGGGGCGTCCGTTGTCAGCGCTTTGGATGCCGAACAGTTCCGCGGCCAGGGCATTGCCATCGTGCCCTTCGCCCCGGACCTGCCTCACCGGCTGTCGATCCTGCGCCCGGTGTCGGGCAGCCGGTCGCTGCTGGCGCTGGATTTTCTGGACGCTTTCACCGACAGCCTGGCGCCGTTCCGCGCCGACCTGGATCCGCCGCCGCGGGTATGAGCCTCGTCCGCCGCCCCGGCAAGCGGCCCGCAAGCTGACATCCGGCGCGGATCTCAGCCATGAACAACCGTGGTTTTTGGGGCCGTTTTCCCGCAGGAGACCGGCTATTCTTCCTTCAGCAGCCGTTGCGCGGTGCGTTTGGCGTCGTTGAGATGCCGTTCAATCGCGGTCCGCGCAGCCTTTGCATCGCCTGACACAATGGCCCCGCAGATCTCCTGCATATGGGCGGGGCCGGGTTTCTGACGCTCTTCAGTCGAGAGCGTCACTGCGCGCAACCGGCTGATGCGGCCATTCAGACGCTGGGCGATTTCCCAGGCGACGCTGTGGCCTGCGCCCTCGAATATGATCCGGTAGAATTCGGTGGTGGCCCGCAGCATCGGACCGGGAATGCCAGCGGCAACCGCTTCCTGCAGCACCTTCAAAGCATCCTGCAGCGCCCCGGCGAGGCCGGGCGTCATGTTCCGGGCGCAGGCTGTGGCGGCTGCGGTCTCCAGCATCTGCCGGATGTCGTAGATCTGCCGCGCGTCCTCCCAGCTGAGCTGCGCCACAATCGGGCCTTTGCCGGGCAGGATCTCGACCAGCCCTTCGGCTTCCAGATAGCGGATGGTCTCGCGCACCACGGTGCGGCTGACGCCAAGCTGGTCGCATAAGGGGCGCTCCACCAGCCGCTCTCCCGGGGCGAACTGGCCAGCGATGATCGCCTCGCGCATCCGCTCCTGCACGATGTCGCGCAGGGTCTGCGGCGGCTGGTCTATTCTGCTCATCACGGGACGGTTCACGGGGCTGTTCATGGGTCCTCCGATAGCAGCCGGGGTTGGGCGGAACAAGTCTGCATTGACTTACTGTCTTATGGTATACCATATTACGTCAACTGGAATCAGACACGAAAGACACAGCCCATGCCCGCTGAAATCCGCAAGACGCTGCTGCATGTCGAGGACACCCTGATCGAGGGCGGCAAGGCAGCGAAGACGCCGCTCAAGATGATCGCTGCGGTGGCCGTCATTAAAAACCCCTGGGCGGGGCAGGGGTTTGTCGAGGACCTGCGCCCGGCGATCCACGACTGCGCGCCGGGTCTGGGCGAGAAGCTGACAGCGATGATCCTGGAGGCCGCAGGCGGCGGCGATAAGGTCGAGGGTTATGGCAAATCCGCCATCGTCGGGGTGAACGGCGAGGTGGAGCACGCCTCGGCCCTGATCCATACGCTGCGCTTCGGCAACCACTTCCGCGAGGCGGTGGGGGCGAAGTCCTACCTTGCCTTCACCAACACCCGCGGACCGGCCAATGCGCCCTTGCAGATCCCGCTGATGGACAAGAACGACGGCGGGCGGCGCAGCCATTACCTGACCATCCAGCTGTCGGTGGCCGATGCGCCGGGGCCGGACGAGATCGTGATCGCGCTTGGCGCCTCGATCGGCGGCCGCCCGCATCACCGCATCGGCGACCGCTATCAGGACCTGAAGGAACTGGGCCATGACGCCGACAACCCTGCCGCTGTCTGAGCCTTACGGCACCGTCACCTGCCAACGGGCGGGCCAAGGGGATGGGCTGCGGGCGCCGGTGGTGCTGATCCACGGGGTCGGCATGCAGTCGGCGGCCTGGGCGCCGCAGATCGCGGCGCTGGCGGATACCCATCAGGTGATCGCGCTGGACATGCCCGGCCACGGCGGCAGCGCGCCACTGCCCGGCGCGCCGGAGCTGCCGGACTATGTGGCCTGGCTGCACGCGGTTCTGCAGGCGATGCAGCTGGGGCCGGTCAGCCTGGCGGGTCATTCCATGGGCGCGCTGATTGCCGGCGGCTATGCGGTCTGCCATCCTGACGGCGCCGCCCGTGTCGCGCTGCTGAACGGGGTGTTCCGGCGCAGTGCCGGGGCACGGCAGGCGGTTGAGGCCCGCGCCGCGGAAATCCGCGCGGGCAGCTTTGATCTGGAAACGCCATTGATCCGCTGGTTCGGCAAAAGTGCGGCGGACCAGGCGGCGCGGGCACAGGTCGCGGAATGGCTGTCGGCTGTGAACCTTGCAGGCTACGCTGCGGCTTACACCGCCTTTGCCCGTGGCGACAGCACCTATGCGGACGGGTTCGGCGGCATCGCTTGCCCGCTGCTGGCGCTGACTGGCGATGGTGATCCCAACTCGACGCCGGATATGGCGCAGATGATGGCCGATGCCGCGCCGCAAGGCCGCGCGGTTGTCATCGAAGGCCACCGGCATATGGTCAACCTGACCGCTCCCGCCGAGGTCAACGCAGCGCTGCGGGACTGGCTGGGCACTGCAAAGGAAAAGGAGCCGTCATGAGCGAGATCGACCCGCGTGCCTTGCGCAACGCCTTTGGCACCTTCATGACCGGTGTCACCGTGGTGACGGCGCAGGATGCGGATGGCCATCCCATCGGCTTTACCGCCAACTCCTTTACTTCGGTGTCGCTGGATCCGCCCTTGGTGCTGGTGTGCCTGGCCAATTCATCCAGCAATTACACCGCGTTCGAGCAGGCAAGGGGCTTTGCCGTCAACGTGCTGGCCGAGGACCAGAAAGACGTCTCCAACAGCTTTGCCCGGCCTGTCGAGGACCGCTTTGCCGCCGTCGAATGGCGCAAGGGGCCAGAGGGCAGCCCGGTGTTCGAGGGTGTCTCCGCCTGGTTCGACTGTTCCATGCATAATCGGGTGGAGGCCGGTGATCACCTGATCCTGATCGGCCGGGTGGAGGCGTTTGAAACCTCCCCTGCGCCGGGGCTGGGATACGCCCGCGGCGCCTATGTGACCGCGGCGGCAGAGGCCGAAGCGCTGAGCCAGGGCGCCAAGCTGATCGTCTCGGCCCTGATTGAACACGAGGGCAAGGTGCTGCTGATGGGCAATGATCAGGGCAAGCTGACCCTGCCGGAAACCTGCGTCGGCAAGGAGGGCGCCTCGGCGGCATTGGCCCGGCTGATTGCGGAAACCGGCGTCGCGGCGGAGCCGGGGTTCATCTATTCGGTATTCGAGGACGAAGCGCGCGAACATCAGCACATCTCGTTTCTATGCCAATCCGCAGGTGGCACGCCGGCCAAAGGGGTATTCACTCCGCTGACCCAATCCACGCTGATGGACATCGCCGATGCGGCGGTCTGCACCATGCTGGAACGGTTCGCCAGTGAAAGCCGGATGGGCAATTTCGGGGTGTATTATGGAAACCAGACCCGCGGCCAGGTCCGCGCGGTGGGGACAGGGGGCAGCAGCTCATGAAGTTTTCGCTTTTTGCGCATATGGAGCGGATTTCGGACGATCAGGATCAACAGCAGCTTTATGACGAGTTCATACAGCTGTGCAAAATCGCCGATGACGGCGGCATGCATGCGGTCTGGACGGGCGAGCATCACGGGATGAACTTCACCATCGCGCCCAATCCGTTCCTGAACCTGATCGACGTGGCGCGGCAGACCAGGAATGTGCGGCTGGGCACCGGCACGGTGATTGCACCGTTCTGGCATCCGATCCGGCTGGCGGGCGAGGCGGCGATGACCGATATCATCACCAATGGCCGCCTGGACCTGGGCATCGCGCGGGGTGCCTATTCCTATGAATACGAACGCATGATGCCGGGCATGGACGCCTGGGAGGCGGGCCAGCGGATGCGCGAGCTGATCCCGGCAGTGCAGCGTCTGTGGCAGGGTGATTATGCGCAGGAAGGGGAGTTTCATTCTTTCCCGAAAACCTCATCCTCGCCCAAGCCGGTGCAGGAAAACGGTCCGCCGATCTGGGTCGCGGCGCGCGACCCGAACAGCCATGAATTCGCGGTGGCCAATGGCTGCAACGTCCAGGTGACGCCGCTGTGGCAGGGCGACGGCGAGATTGAAGATCTGATGGGCAAGTTCAACGCCGCCTGCGAGAAGCACGCAGAGGTGCCGCGGCCGAAGATCATGCTGCTGCAGCACACCTATGTGGCCGAGAGCGCGGCGGATGTGAAACGCGGGGCGGAAGAACTCAACCGGTTTTATTGTTATTTCGGCGCCTGGTTCATGAACAAGCGGGAGGTCAGCCAAGGCCTGATTGATCCGCTGAGCGACGCGGAAATCGCCGCCCATCCGTTCTATTCCCCCGAGGCGATGGAGCGCGATCTGGTGATCGGCGAACCGGCAGCGGTGATCGAGCGGCTGAGAAAATATGAGGCTCTGGGCTATGATGAATATGCGTTCTGGATCGACAGCAGCATGAGCTTTGAGCGCAAGAAAGCCTCGCTTGAGCGGTTCATTACCGAAGTCATGCCTGCCTTCCAGTAAAGGAGCCGAAACATGCAGACCTTTCAGCAGTATATCGGCGGCGCGTTCGAGGATGCCGGCGCCGCCTTCGACAGCCTTGACCCGGCCACCGGCACGCCCTGGGCGCAGATGCCAGCCGCTTCCGCCGCAGATGTGGACCGGGCGGTATGCGCGGCGGAGGCGGCGTTTTTCTCGTCTGAATGGGCGGGGATGAGCGCCACCCAGCGCGGCAAGCTGCTGCTGCGGCTGGCCGATCTGGTGGCGGAAAACGCGCCCCGGCTGGCAGAACTGGAAACCCGCGATACCGGCAAGATCATCCGCGAAACCTCGGCCCAGATTGCCTATGTGGCGGAATACTACCGCTATTACGCCGGCCTGGCGGACAAGATCGAAGGCGCGCATCTGCCGATCGACAAGCCCGATATGGAGGTCTGGCTGCGGCGCGAGCCGGTCGGCGTGGTGGCCGCCATCGTGCCGTGGAATTCGCAGCTGTTCCTGTCGGCGGTGAAGATCGGCCCGGCCTTGGCGGCGGGCTGCACCGTGGTGGTGAAGGCGTCGGAAGAGGCGCCGGCGCCGATGCTGGAATTTGCCCGCATCTTTGACCAGGCAGGGTTCCCGCCAGGCGTGCTGAACGTGATCACCGGCGGGCCGGAGGCCGGGGCTGCATTGACCAGCCACGCATCGGTCGCCCATGTCGCCTTTACCGGCGGGCCGGAGACGGCGCGCCATATCGTGCGCAACTCGGCGGAAAATCTGGCCTCCACCTCGCTCGAGCTGGGCGGCAAGTCGCCCTTTATCGTGTTTGACGACGCCGATCTGGAAAGCGCTGTGAACGCGCAGGTTTCGGGGATCTTTGCGGCGACAGGGCAAAGCTGCGTTGCCGGTTCGCGGCTGGTGATCCAGAAGGGGATCAAGGATGCCTTTCTGGCCCGGCTGAAGGAAAAGGCCGAAGCCGTGGTGATCGGTGCGCCGCAGGATATGGCCACCGAAGTCGGCCCCTTGTGCACCCTGAAGCAGCGCGACCATGCGCTGCGGCTGATCCAGACCTCGCTGCAGGCGGGCGCCAAGCTGGTTACCGGCGGCGCGGCGGTGGAGGGGGAGGGCTTCTATTTCCCGCCCACCATTCTGGACTGCTCGGAGGCGCCGGAGGCTCCCTGCCTCAGCAGCGAATTCTTTGGCCCGGTCCTGTCGGTGGTCAGCTTCGAGACTGAGGCCGAGGCATTGGAAATTGCCAACAACACCGCCTTTGGCCTTGCCTCGGGCGTGTTCACGCAGAACCTTACCCGGGCGCACCGGATGATCCGCGGCATCCGGGCGGGCATCGTCTGGGTCAACACCTACCGCGCGGTCAGCCCGATTGCGCCCTTTGGCGGTCACGGCTTGTCCGGCCACGGGCGTGAGGGCGGGCTGCAGGCGGCGCTGGATTACACCAGGGTCAAGGCCGTGTGGCTGCGCACCAGCGACGATCCGATCCCCGATCCCTTTGTGATGCGCTGACCGGCGCCGCGCAGGTTTTCAAACAAAGCGTGCCCTCAGCCGCTCTGCCGCTCATGCGGCGGGGCGGCTTGTAGTTGCCCGCTGCTGTCTGGCAAAGCACTGCAAGAAATCGGAAATTCCCTGCTTAGCCGCACGCGAAGCAGAGGTAAGCCATAGATTTCTTTTTCCGGGCCCCCGAATGTGGAATTTCTGATGGGGAAGACCGGCAGGGGCAGCCCAGGCCGCAGTGTCAGGAGAGGGTTTCGGGATGGCGATTGAAAAGATAGACACGCTGGTTGTCGGTGCGGGCCAGGCGGGCATTGCCATGAGCGAGCATCTGACCGGCCATGGCGTGCCGCATCTGGTGCTGGAAAAGAACCGCATCGCCGAGGCCTGGCGCACCGGGCGCTGGGATTCGCTGGTGGCAAACGGCCCGGCCTGGCATGACCGCTTTCCCAATCTCGAATTCACCGGCACCGATCCGGAGGCCTTTGCCGGCAAGGAGCGGGTGGCGGAGTACTTTGCCGAATATGCCGAACGGATCAAGGCCCCCGTCCGCACCGGGGTCGAGGTGACCAGCGCCGCCCGGATCGAAGGGCAGGGCGGGTTCCGCGTCGAGACCTCGGACGGGGTGATCGAGGCGCAGCGGATCGTTGCCGCCACCGGCGCCTTTCAGCAACCGGTGATCCCGCCGGTGGTGCCGGAGGGGGCGGATGTGACCCAGCTGCACTCCTTTCATTACCGCAACCCGGACCAGCTGCCGGAGGGCGCGGTGCTGGTGGTCGGGGCCGGATCCTCGGGCGCGCAGATCGCCGATGAGCTGAACCGGGCGGGCCGCAAGGTGTATCTGTCGGTCGGCCCGCATGACCGCCCGCCGCGGATCTACAGGGGCCGCGATTTTGTCTGGTGGCTGGGAGTTCTGGGCCTGTGGGACCAAGCCGCGATGGAGCCGGGCAAGGAGCATGTGACAATCTCGGTCAGCGGCGCCTACGGCGGCCGGACTATGGATTTCCGCCGCTTGGCCGGCGAGGGCGTGACCCTTCTGGGGCTGACGGAATCCTATGAGGCCGGGGTGCTGAATTTTGCCGGCGACCTGCAGGACAACATCGCCAGCGGCGACGCCGATTACCTGAAGTTGCTGGATCTGGCCGACGCCTATGTGGCCCGCACCGGGATTGATCTGCCAGAGGAACCGGACGCGCGCCGGGCGTTCCCGGACCCCGAATGCCTGACCGATCCGGTCCGGGCGCTGGATCTGGCAAAGGAAGGCATCAGCACGATCCTTTGGGCCACCGGTTTCCGCCAGGATTTCAGCTGGATGCAGGTCGATGCCTTTGACGCGCAAGGCCGCCCGCAGCATCAGCGCGGCGTGTCGGCAGAGCCGGGGATCTATTTTCTGGGCCTGCCCTGGCAGACGCGGCGCGGCTCGACCTTTATCTGGGGGGTCTGGCATGATGCCAAGCATGTGGCCGACCAGATTGCAATCCAGCGCCACTATGAGGGCTACCGCCGCCCCGGCGGGCCCCGCGCGGACGCTGTCTGACCCCTGCCGCCGGGCGATGCCCCGGCGGCGCCGATATCCCGCCACGCCAGGAGGACACAATGGCCCATACCCGCATCCGCAAGTTCAATACCTCTGACACCTACCCGGAACAGAACCTCGACAACGACCTGTGCCAGGCAGTGGTGACCAGCGGCGGCAAGACCGTCTACCTGCGCGGCCAGTGCCCGCAGAACCTGGAGGATGCAAAGAACATCGAGAGCCACGATCCGGCCGAGCAGACCCATAAGGTGATGCAGAACATCCAGCAGCTGATCGAAGAAGCGGGCGGCTCGATGGAGCATCTGGTGAAAGTGGTGGTTTATATCACCGACGTGCGCCACCGCGAGGCGGTCTACCGCACCATGGGCGAATACATCAAGGGTGTGCATCCGGTCTCGACCGGGCTGGTGGTGCAGGCGCTGGCGCGGCCCGACTGGCTGGTGGAGATCGACGGCACGGCGGTGATCCCGGATTGAGGGTGCAAACGAGGGGGCTGCCTGCCCCCTCGCGCTCCCCCGGGAGTATTTTTGACCAGAAAGAAGCAGCAGGGAATTCGGCAATGACATTTTCGCTTGTGGCGCGGTGCGCAGAGACTGGCATGTTCGGGGTGGCGATTTCGTCCTCTTCGCCGGCGGTGGCGGCGCGCTGTGCCTTTGCCCGCGCAGGCGTTGGCGCGGTGGCGAGCCAGAATGTGACTGATCCCAGCCTCGGCCCGCTGGCGCTGGATCTGATGGAGCAGGGCATGACTGCCGCCGCGGCGGTGGCCAAGGTGCGCGAGATCGGCCGCTTTATCGACTACCGGCAGGTGCTGGCGGTGGACAGCATCGGCGGCACCGCGATTCATTCGGGGCCGAATTCACTGGGCATCTGGACCCAGGCCGAAGGCAAGGACGCGGCCTCGGGCGGCAACCTCTTGGCCAATGACAGGGTGTGCCAGGCCATCGTTGACGGGTTTCAGGCCGCCGAAGGCCATCTCGGCGACCGGCTGATTGCGGCGATGCGGGCCGGTCTGGCGGCGGGCGGCGAGGCCGGGCCGGTGCATTCGGCCGGCATGAAAATCGTCGACAAGGTGAGCTGGCCGGTGGCCGATCTGCGCTGCGACTGGACCGAGGACTGCCCGATCGAGAACATCGCCGCCGCCTGGGAAATCTACAAGCCGCAGCTGGAAGCCTATGTCCAGCGCGCACTCGACCCGCGCGCGGCGCCGTCCTACGGCGTGCCCGGCGACGAATGAGCGCGGCGGATCAGGGAGGAAAAGAGATGCTGGACTACACCTATGACGGCTGGAAAAGCCGGGCCGCGGCGCTGTCTTTCCGCGGGCAGGCTTTCATTGATGGCAAATTCACGGATGCCGCGTCGGGGAAAACCTTTGCCAGCGTGAACCCGGCGACGGGCGGGGTTCTGGCGCAGGTGGCCGAATGCGGCGGCGAAGATGTGGACCGCGCGGTGGCCGCCGGGCGCCGGGCGTTTGAGGACGGGCGCTGGTCGCGGTTGGCGCCGGGGGACCGCAAGGCGGTGCTGCTGAAACTGGCGGATCTGATCCGCGCCAATCTGGAGGAGATGGCGCTGCTGGATTCGCTCGACATGGGCAAGCTGGTGACAGACGCAGTGACGGTGGATGCGCCCGGATCGGCGCATTTCTTCCAGTGGCATGCCGAGGCCATCGACAAGATCTATGACGAGGTGGCGCCGACCGGGCCGGGCGATCTGGCGCTGGTCAGCCGGGTGCCGTTGGGGGTGGTGGGCGCGGTGACGCCCTGGAACTTCCCGCTGGACATGGCGACCTGGAAGGCCGCGGCGGCGCTGGCCGCGGGCAACTCCGTGGTGCTGAAACCGGCGGAGCAGTCGCCCTTGTCGGCGCTGCGGCTGGCGGAGCTGGCGGCGGAAGCCGGCGTGCCGGACGGCGTTTTCAACGTGGTGCCGGGCTTTGGCGCCACTGCGGGCAAGGCGCTGGGGCTGCATATGGATGTGGATTGCCTCGCCTTCACCGGATCGACTGCCATCGGCAAGATGTTCATGCAGTATTCCGGCCAGTCGAACCTGAAACAGGTCTGGCCCGAGACCGGCGGCAAGAGCCCCAATCTGGTGTTTGCCGATTGCGGGGATCTGGAGGCGGCGGCGGATATGGCGGCCTTCGGGATCTTCTTCAACCAGGGCGAAGTCTGCTCTGCCAACTCGCGGCTTTATGTGGAACGTTCGATTCAGCAGGAATTTGTCGACAAGCTGATCGCCCGCGCCGAAGCCACCCAGCCGGGCGATCCGCTGGACCCGGCATCGAAAATGGGGGCCATCGTCGATGAGAAACAGACCGAGGGCATCCTGCGTTTTGTCGAGGCAGGCAAGGCATCAGCCAATCTGGTGGCGGGCGGCGAACGGATCACCGTGGATGGCAAGGGATGTTTCGTGCAGCCGACGATCTTTGATGACGTCAGCCACGTCGACCCGCTGGCGCGGGATGAGATCTTTGGCCCGGTGCTGTCGGTTATTCCCTTTGACCGCGAGGAAGAGGCCGTCGCCATGGCCAATGACTCGATCTATGGGCTGGCGGCCTCGGTCTGGACCGATAACCTCAGCCGCGCCTGCCGGGTGGCGGACCGCCTGCAGGTTGGCACGGTGTCGGTCAACACGGTCGATGCGCTGTCGGCGCAGACGCCGTTCGGCGGCATGAAACAGTCCGGTTTCGGGCGGGACCTGTCCTTGCACTCGCTGGAGAAGTACACTGCGCTGAAAACCACCTGGATCAAGTACAAGACCTGATCCGCCAAGCCCCGGGAGAGCCTGTCCTTGCCAGTCCGATACACGCTGCGCCAGTTGGAGTATTTCGTTGCGGTAGGGGAGGCGGGCTCAATCGCGCTGGCCTCGGAGAAAGTGAACGTGTCGTCGCCGTCGATCTCGGCGGCGATTGCGCAGCTTGAACAGGAATTCGGGCTGCCGCTGTTTGTGCGCCAGCACGCGCAAGGCCTGGCGCTGACCCAGGCGGGGCGGTTGATGCTGGAGCAGGCCCGCAGCGTCCTGCGCGAGGCGGACCGGCTGATGGATATTGCCGGCGATATCTCCGGCCAAGTGCGGGGGCCGCTGGCGATTGGCTGCCTGCTGACCTTTGCCCAGGTGGTGCTGCCCTCGGTGCGGCGGGGATTCGAGGACCGCTACAAGGACGTGCATGTGCGCCAGATCGAGCTGGATCAGGCGGCAATTTTCAGCGGCATCCGGCGGGCGGAGCTGGACATTGCGCTGACCTACAATCTGGATATCCCGGCGGATCTGCGGTTTGTCACCCTGGCGGAGCTGCCGCCTTATGCGCTGGTGAGCGAAGACCATCCGCTGGCGGACCTGCCGGAGGTCACGGTGAAGGAGCTGCGCGAGCATCCGATGGTGCTGCTGGATCTGCCGTTCAGCGCCGAGTACTTCCTGTCGTTCTTTCATGAGGCCGGGATCAAGCCCAACGTGGCCGAACGCACCCGCGACATCGCGGTGATGCGCAGCCTGGTGGCCAATGGATACGGCTATTCGATTGCCAATATCCGTCCGATCAATGACCAGTCCCCCGACGGCAAGACGCTGAAGTTCATCCCGCTGAAGGGTGATTTGCGCCCGATGCGGATGGGGCTGCTGATGGCGCCGGATTCGGAAAACTCAATCACCATCCGCTCCTTTGTCGAGCATTGCGCAGAGCTGGTGAAGGAAGGTGCCTTGCCCGGTTTGAACGCCGGACCGCAGGGTTAGGCCAGCGGCTTAGCGGCAGGCTAATCAATGCTTCCGCAAGCTGACCTTTCGCACCTGCGCCAGTCCTGTACCCTTCTGGCACTCTCGCACGAAGGAGATGGAAATTGCGCGATCCCCGCTATGACATTCTGTTCGAGCCGATGAAGATCGGCCCGCTTACCGCCAAGAACCGGTTTTACCAGGTGCCGCATTGCAACGGCGGCGGTTACCGCGATCCCTCGGCGGCGGCAGCGATGCGCGGCATCAAGGCCGAAGGCGGCTGGGGGGTGATTTTCACCGAACAATGCGAGATGCACCACACCAGCGAGATCACCCCCTTTATCGAACTGCGCCTGTGGGAGGACAAGGATATCCCGCAGCTCAGGAAGATGTCGGAGCGGATGAAGACGCACGGCGCGCTGGCCGGCATTCAGCTGGCCTATTCCGGGATCAACGGCCCGAACCTCTATTCCAAGGAGGTGCCGCTGGCGCCCTCGGCGCTGCCGATCCGCACCTTCACCAATGACCCGGTGCAGGCCCGCGCGCTGGACAAGCAGGACATCAGGGATCTGCGCCGCTGGTTCGTGAATGCGGCGAAGCGTTCGAAAGAGGCAGGCTTTGACCTGATCTGCCTATACGGCGCGCATGGGTTCGGCATCTTCCAGCACTTCCTGAGCCGTGCCACCAACCAGCGCTCGGATGAATATGGCGGCAGTCTGGAGAACCGGGCCCGGTTCAGCCAGGAGGTGGTCGCGGACATGCGCGACGCGGTCGGCGACAGCATGGCGATCACCCTGCGGGTATCGCTGGACGAGACCATCGGCGAGCTGGGCTTTTCCAACGCCGAGGTGCGCGACTATATCGAGATGAACAAGGACCTGCCGGATCTTTGGGATCTGGCGCAGGGCACCTGGGAGGATTGCTCCGGCCCCAGCCGGTTCAAGGAGGAAGCCGCGCAGGAACAGCTGGTGCGCGGCATTCATGAACTGACGGAGAAGCCCATCGTCGGCGTTGGCCGCTTCACCAGCCCGGACGTGATGGCCAAGATGGTGAAATCCGGCACGCTGGATTTCATCGGCTGCGCGCGGCCTTCGATTGCCGATCCGTTCCTGCCGAAAAAGATCGAGGAAGGCCGGATCGAGGATATCCGAGAATGCATCGGCTGCAACATCTGCATCACCGGCGACATGACAATGTCGATCAGCCGCTGCACCCAGAACCCGACCTTTATGGAGGAATGGCGCAAGGGCTGGCATCCGGAAAAGATGAACACCAAGGGCGACAGCTCCAACGTGCTGGTGGTCGGCTCCGGCCCGGCTGGGCTGGAGGCCGCATGGGCGCTCTGCCGCCGCGGCTATGACGTGGCCGTGGCCGAAGCCAAGGATGTGATCGGCGGCCGGGTGACGCGCGAGCGCCAGCTGCCGGGACTGAATGCCTGGGGCCGGGTGGTGGATTACCGCGACTACCAGCTGAGCCAGCGCCCGAATGTGGAGATCTACCGCGAAAGCCCGCTGGATGCGGACAGCATTCTGGAATTCGGCTTTGAAAACGTTTGCATCGCAACCGGTGCAAAATGGCGTGCCGACGGGGTGGCGCGCCAGCATGTGGTGCCGATGCCGATTGCCGCAGGCGCAAGGGTCTATACCCCCGATGACCTGATGGACGGCACCATCCCCGAAGGCCGCATTGTGGTCTATGATGATGACCATTATTACATGGGCGGGGTTCTGGCCGAGCTGCTGGCGTCAAAAGGCGCGCAGGTGACGCTGGTTACACCCTCGGCCTATGTCAGCGACTGGACCAACAACACGCTGGAGCAGGTGGCGATCCATCCGAGGCTGGTCGACGCCGGAGTGGAAATCGTTCTTAATCAGGGCATTAGTGAAATTCACGCCGGTCATGTGGTCTCCAACTGCACCTATACGGACCGCACTTGGAATATCGAGGCGGACGCGGTTGTCATGGTCGCTTCGCGCATTGGTAACGATGGGCTTTACGCAAATCTCCTCTCCCGCGAGGCAGAATGGTTGGATGCGGGCATCAAATCGGTCAAACTGATCGGCGATGCGAACGCGCCGGGGCCGATTGCGTGGGCTACTTACGCAGGCCACCGCTATGCGCGGGAGCTGGATGGGCCGGATATCGGTGATGCGCTGCCGTTCCGCCGCGAGATCACCGAGCTGGCCGCAGAGTGAGGAGAAAAGTGATGAGTGATGCAATTTACAAGACGGTTGATGTGGTGGGCAGCTCCGCCAGCAGCATCGAGGATGCGGTGAGCGGCGCGATTGCCAAGGCGTCCAAGACCATCGACCACATCAGCTGGTTCGAAGTCGGCGAGATCCGCGGCCATGTCGAGAACGCCAAGGTGGCGCACTACCAGGTCGGGCTCAAAATCGGGTTCCGGCTTGACTGACACGCCACGGACGCTGGAGATCCTGGAGCGGCTGATCGCGTTTGACACGGTCAGCCGCAACTCCAATCTGGAGCTGGCCGCCTATGCCGGGGCCTTTCTGGCGGAGCGCGGCTTTGCGGTGACGCGGCTGCCGTCGCCGGATGGCACCAAAACGGGGCTCTATGCCGAAAAAGGCCCGGCAGGGCAGGGGGTTCTGCTATCGGCGCATACCGATGTGGTGCCGGTGGACGGCCAGGTCTGGACCCGCGATCCTTTCCGCCTGACCCGCGGGGAAGACCGCGTTTACGGCCGCGGCACCACTGACATGAAGGGCTATGCGGCCAGTGTGCTGGCGCTGGCGGACCGGGCGGCAGCAGCAAATTTGAACGAGCCGCTGAAAATTGTGCTTTCTTATGACGAGGAAGTCGGCTGCGCCGGGATTCAGCAGATGCTGGAGCGGCTGGCACCGCTGATCGGCAGCCCGCGCGCCTGTATCGTGGGAGAGCCGACGGAAATGCAGGTGGCCATCGGCCACAAGGGCAAGGCTGCCCTGCGTGCGGTCTGCCATGGCCAGAGCGGCCATTCCGCCCTGGCGCCGGATTTTACCAACGCCTTGCACCTGGCGGCGGACTTTCTGGCCGAACTGCGCGCGCTGCAGACGGATTTCGCCGCCAACGGCCCGCGGGACGCAGCCTATGACGTGCCCTATTCCACTGTACACGCGGGGAAAATGTCCGGCGGCACCGCGCTCAATATCGTGCCGGACCGGGCTGAGCTGACCTTTGAGTACCGCCATCTGGCCGCTGACCGGGGCGCGGACATTCTGGCCCGTATCCGGGATGCGGCAGACCGGGTTTCCGGCCGCTATCCGGCACAGGACGCCCGCATCGAGGTGGAGCAATACAACGCCTATCCCGGCCTGGATGTGCCAGCGGACAGTGCGGTCGTCGGCTATGCCCGGACGCTTACCCGCAGCAACCGCACCACAAAAGTCGCCTTTGGCACCGAGGCCGGGTTTTTCCATCAGCTGGGCGTGCCGACCGTTGTCTGCGGTCCCGGCTCGATGGCGGGGCAGGGGCACAAGCCCGACGAATATCTGGAGCTGCGCCAGCTGACAGCCTGCGACGCGATGATGGACCGCATCCTCGGCGGTCTGACCCAGTAAGGGCAGGGGCGGCGCAGGATGCTCTGGCTTTGTTCTGATGGTGGATAGGCCTTGAGTTTCAGCGGAGTTGTCAGCTGACAATTTTCCTGTTTCCCTTGGCGCCGTGCGGATGCGGTCCTCCGGGGCATCCCGGTTTCCCTGTGGTGCGCTGCGGTTCCCCCGCCTGGGAAGCTTCATCCTTTCGGTTCTAAGTTATTGATTCTGAATGAGTTTGAAAGATTAGGCGCAGACTAACATTTGCTGAGGAAGTCAATTCTTAGTCCCGCCCCCGCCGCTGCCTATGCTGGATCAAACGACACGCGGCAGAGGGGGAGGCGCAAGTGCCCGGCAACACGACAAACGCAATTGATGTGCGCAATGCGGTCAAGCGCTATGGTGATTTCACCGCCCTCAAGCGGATCTCGCTGACCATCGAGGACAATGAGTTCTTCACCCTGCTGGGGCCGTCGGGCTGCGGCAAGACCACGCTGCTGCGGATGATCGCCGGGTTCGAGGATGTGACCGAAGGCGAGATCCTGCTGTTTGGCGAGGAGATCGCCAAACTCCCCCCGCACCAGCGGCCTGTGAACACGGTGTTCCAGAATTATGCGCTGTTTCCGCATATGACGGTTCTGGACAACGTCGCCTTTGGCCTGGAGATGCGCGGCAAGTCCAAGGCTGAGGCCCGTACCCGCGCAGGCGAAATGCTGGAGCTGGTGCAGCTGTCGCAGTTCGCTGCCCGCAAACCGTCCCAGCTCTCAGGCGGTCAGCAGCAGCGTGTGGCGCTGGCGCGTGCGCTGGCGCCGCAGCCCAAAGTCCTGCTTCTGGATGAGCCGCTGTCGGCGCTGGACCTGAAACTGCGCAAGCAGATGCAGCTGGAGCTGAAGCACCTGCAGCGGGAAACCGGGATCACCTTTATCTTTGTGACCCATGATCAGGAAGAGGCGCTGACCATGTCCGACCGCATCGCGGTGATGTCGGCGGGCGAGTTGCAGCAGCTGGGCACCCCGACCGAGATCTATGAGCAGCCGCGCAATATGTTTGTGGCGGATTTCATCGGTGAAACCAACCTCTTGGAGGTCTCCGTCGATCAGGTGATGAACGGCCGCGCGACCTGCCATCTGGGCGGCGGCCAGGCGCTGTCCTGCAATTCGGTCGAGGGCATAGGGACCGGTGCCAAAGTGCATATGTCGGTGCGGCCCGAGCGGCTGTTCATGTCCGACGCCCCGGTGGAGGCCGAAAGCCTGAGGGGCCGGGTCGCCGAGAACATCTTTGTCGGCACCGATATCAGCACGCTGGTCGATCTGGCCGAGGGGCCGCAATTCATCGTGCGGACCTCCAATTCCGACCGCGGAAACAAGCGGATCTTTGAGCCGGGCAGCGAGATTTTCGTCAACATGGAGCTGGGGGCCGGGCGCCTCCTGATGGACTGATGGCAGCAGGCGCAGCAAGCGGCGGCTCGGCCCGCGCAGACACCTACAAGGACGCCCGCGGCTGGCTGCTGCTGCCGTCCTGGGCGGTGCTTGGCATTTTTGTGCTGGGCCCCGTCTGCATGATGCTGGTCTATTCCTTCCTGACCAAGGAATTCCGCGGCGGGGTGATCTGGGAGTTCAGCCTGGCGGCCTATGACCAGTTCTTTTTTGACCGCGGGCTGTTCGGGGATGAACCGCCCGCGATCGAATGGACCTATATCACCATCTTCTGGCGCTCGATCTGGCAGGCGGGGGCGGCAACGCTGCTGAGCCTGCTGATCGGTTTCCCGACCGCCTATTTCATTGCCACCCGGCCGGAAAATGCGCGGCCGATGTGGGTGTTCCTGATCACCATTCCCTATTGGGTGAACCTGCTGATCCGCACCGTTTCGATGAAATTCCTGCTGCGGGACCAAGGCCCGCTGAATGACTTCCTGATCGGCACCGGGCTGATTGATTCACCGATCCACATCGTCAACACCAACTTTGCAGTGCAGCTGGGGCTGTTCTACTCCTATCTGCCGTTCATGGTGCTGCCGGTCTATGCGGCGGTGGAGCGCTACAACTTCTCGCTGTCCGAGGCGGCGGCGGATCTTTACGCCAGCAAATGGACCACCCTGCGCCGGATCGTTCTGCCGGCGGTGAAACCGGGCGTGGTGGCGGGCTGCATCCTGGTGTTCGTGCCCTCGATGGGGTCGTTCCTGGCACCGGATCTTCTGGGCGGTGCCAAAAACTTCATGATCGGCTCGCTGATCGAGGAACAGTTCAAGGGCAACGCCGGCAACTGGCCGTTCGGCGCCGCTGCATCAATGGTGCTGCTGACCATGGTGCTGATCATCCTGATGTTCTCGGCCCGCCAGCAGGCCAAAGCAGACAAGGCAGGGGGCTGAGCCATGGCGCATGTGAACAACGATATAAAGACCTACACAGGCTTCCGCGCGATCACTCTCTTGTGCCTGGTGGTGCTTTATGCCCCTTTGGTGATCGTCACCATCTACAGCTTCAATGCTTCCCAATCGATCACCAACTGGGAGGGCATCTCGCTGCGCTGGTACGCCGATGTGTTCACCGGACCGGAAAGCGGCAAGTTCAAGACTGCCGCGTTCAACAGCTTCACCATCGCCATCATCGCGGCGACGGCCAGCACGGCAATTGCCACGCTGGCGGCCACGGCAATGGTGCGCGGCGGCACTTTCAAACTGCGCACGGTGTCTTTCGGCCTGATCAGCCTGCCGCTGATGGTGCCGGAGATCGTGACCGCGGTGGCAACGCTGATCTTCTTCAACGCCATCGGCTTCACCCGCGGCTACATGACCATTCTGGTGGCGCATATCGCCTTTTGCATCCCCTTCGCCTACCTGCCGATCTCGGCCCGGATGCAGGGGATCGAGGACAGTTTCGAGCAGGCGGCAATGGATCTTTACGCCACCCGGCGGCAGGCCTTCACCAGAATTCTGATGCCGCTGATGGCGCCGGGCATCATTTCGGGGTTCCTGCTCGCCTTCATCGTGTCCCTGGATGATTTCATCATCACCAATTTCGTCAAAGGCGCGGGGGTTGAGACCCTGCCGACGGCCATTTTCGGCTCGGTCAAACAGGGCATCAAGCCCAACATCATGGCGATCTCGACCATGCTGCTGAGCGTCTCGGTGGTGATGGTCACCATCAGCTACTTCGTCAGCAAATCCGACAACACAAAATAATCCAACCTGGGAGGAACATCATGAAAACCCTGCTGAAATCCAGCGCCGCGGTGCTTGCGCTGAGCCTGGCCGCCAATGCCGCCGCCGCCGAGGGCAAGCTGGTGCTGTACCATTGGTTCGAATACATGCCGCAGGAGCTGCTGGAGAAATTCACCGCTGAGACCGGCATCGAGGTGACAATGGACACCTATGATTCCAATGAATCCATGCTGGCGACGCTGAAGGCCGGCGGTATGGGCACCTATGACTTGGCGGTGCCGGGTGATTACATGGTCAGCATCATGGCGGGCGAGGGGCTGCTGGACACCATCGCCGAAGGCGAGCTGAAGAACAAAGGCAATATCGCGCCGGAATGGGCCGATCCGGGCTTTGATCCGGGCCGCGCGTCCTCGATCCCCTATCAATGGGGCTCGACCTCCTTTGCGGTGAACCGGGATGCCTATGACGGGGATATCCAGACCACCAGTATCCTGTTTGAGCCACCGGCGGAATTGTCGGGCAAGATCAACATGCTGGACAGCCAGGGCGAGGTGATGGCAATGGCTTCGCTGCATATGGGCATCCCGCAGTGCTCCACCGACCGCGAGCAGCTGAAGGCGCTGAACGCGATGCTGCAGCAGGCCAAGCAGCACTGGGCGTCCTTCAATTCCGACACGGCGAAGGAAGTGCTGGTGTCGGGGGATGCTGCCGTGGGGCAGATCTATGACGGTTTTGCCGCCAAGGCGCGCGAGGAAGGGGCCAATGTGGAATATGCCTATCCGACCCAGGGCTATGTCGCCTGGATGGACAATGTGGTTTTGCTGAAGGACGCGCCCAACCGGGACAATGCGCTGAAATTCATGGATTTCCTGCTGGAGCCGGAAAACATCGCCGTCGTCACCAATTATGCGCAGTACAATGCCGGTGTGGCTGGGGTCAGCGCATTCCTGGACCCGGCGCTGGCCGCCCAGCCGGAAAAGAACCCCCATGCAGACGCGGGCGAGGGCGTGTTTATTGAAGTCTGCGATCAGCAGACCCAGGCGGTTTACGATCAGATCTGGACCAACCTCAAGAAATGAGCCGGGAAACGAGGGGGCTGTCTGCCCCCCTCGTGCTCCCCCGATGAGGTGCCGCCGGGAACGCCGCTGCCTGTGCGGATCCCGGAGGAGCCGCCGTTTGCTCCGGACAAGGCCCGGTTGAAGGGGTAGGCCGCCGGGTCCGGCGGAGACCGCAAACCCGATAGCGCGGCAGCCGGATTGGCTGCAACTGGCCCGCAGGGGCCGCCGCGCTATGTGATGGCAGGCCAAGGGTTGTTCCCGTCCGGTGCCATTCGCGCCAAGGGCGGCCGCCGCGCATGGCGGGACCCTGCGGGGCCGGCCTGTTGTACCCGGCCTGATGAGGAGCGCCTGCCTATGACGACCAGTGCCCGGATTGTGATTGTACTTGGCGGCACAGGGTTTCTTGGCCGGCGGGTGGTGCAACGGCTGCAGGAGCACGGCTGCCGGGTCAGCATCGGCACACGGTTCCCGGAGGCTGCGGCAGCGCAGGGCGGCTCCGTCAGCAACGGCATCCGGCTGGTCAAGACGGATCTGTCAGACCCGGACGGATTGGCACAGGCCCTGGCGGGCTTTGGCGCCGTGGTCAATTGCATCGGCTGTTACACCGAAAACCGCCGCCAGAGTTTCCAGGACGTGCACGCCGATGGGGCCCAAAGAATTGCCCGGCTGGTACGCTTGAACGACGGTCAGCGCCTGATCCACATTTCCGGGATCGGCGCCAGCCTGCATTCAGTCTCGTCCTATGTCCGCGCCCGTGCCGAAGGCGAGGCCGCCGTCCGCAGTATCTGCCCCGGCGCCATCGTATTGCGTCCCAGCGTGATGTTCAGCCGCTCCGGTGCCTTTTTCGGCGACCTGCAAAAACTCGTTGACCGCCTGCCGGTAATCCCGCTGTTCGGCACCGGGCGCACGCGGTTGCAGCCGGTCTGGGCAGGCGATGTGGCCGAGGCCGTCTGCCGGTTGCTTGATGGTTCGCGCGCGCGCAGAAAAGTGTTTGAGCTGGGCGGGCCGGATATCTTCACCTACCGCGGCATCCTGCAGCGCCTGGCGGCCCGTTCCGGCCGCCGCCGGTTGCTGCTGCCGGTGCCTTTTGCATTGTGGCGGGCGGCGGCGGCTGTGCTTTGGCTGATGCGCAATCCGCCGCTGACCCAGGCGCAGGTCGTCTTGATGCGGCAGGACAATACCGCCGGTGAGGCCATGGCAGGCTTTGCCGATCTCGGCATCAAACCGCACTCCGCCATCGCCATGGGGCTGGTCTGAGCACCGCTGCCGGCTGCTGTGTCCTAGCGGCCCTTGGCGTTTTGGCCGGATGCCACCCAAGGCCGTTCCTGGGTCCGCGCCTCGCGGATGGTGCGGCCGTAGAGCCCGCTGTACGATCGCCCCAGCGAGGAGGCGGAAGAAAAACCGCAGCGCAGCGCGATCTGCTCCAGGCTCAGGTGGGTTTCCTCGGACAGGTAACGGGCGTGCTGAAGCCGCAGCATCTTGTAGTATTTGCCCGGCGTCATTCCCAATTCGCGCTGAAACGCCCGCGCCAAAGTGCGCTCGGACAGCGACACCCGCTTTGCCAGGTCAGCGCTATTCAATGGCGCCTCGATAGTCTCTGCCATCAGGTTTGCGGCTTTCAGCACCTTGGGCGAGCCCTTCTGTTCCAGCCGGGCAGCGCCGCGGTTCAGTTCCGACTGGCGCGATGGGTCGTAAACAAACATGGTCGAGGCGCCAAAGGCCGCAGCCGAGCCATAGAGATCCTGAATGAGGTTCAGCATCAGATCCAGCGCGGTGCTGGCCCCGCCGCACGTCATGAACGGGCCTGAACGCACAAACCGCGCGGTCGACACTTCGGTCTTGGGAAAGGCTTCGGCAAAGGCGTCCAGTTCCTGCCAGTGGATCGTTGCGGTATGGCCATCCAGCACCCCAGCGGCAGCCAGCAGCCAGGCGGCGGTGTCCAGTGCCAGAACCAGCTTTGCCTGACGGGTGGCGGTCCTGAGTTTTGCAAGCAGCGCCGGGCTAAGCTGTTCACGCACGCGGTAGCCTGCAACCAGCACCAGGGTGCGGTTGCCCGCGCCTGCGTCGAAACCGCCGTCGGGTGTGATCTGCAGTCCGCTGGAACTGCGGACGGGTGCCCCGTCCAACGTGGTGACCCGCCAGCCCGCCGTTTCCTGACCTGCGTTCATCCGCACATCGCGCAGGGGTTCCATGGCGCTGGCCAGCACCATGTTCGAAAACCCGTCGAACAGCAAAAATTCAAAGATCGGTGGCGGTTTTGGCGGCATCTGTATGTTATTTGACCGGAACTGTATAAGCGTGGCGGCATTTCCTGCGCTATTGACGCGGAAAGTCAAGCCTCTTGACGATCCGCCGATACTGAACCGACGACCGCTCTCTAATCACTGATAGTCCCATGACAACTGCTCCTCTACTTTGGCAGCCGGATCTTTCGGCGCGCCGCAAACCTTTGCTGTGTGATTTCATGGCGCAAGCCGCGGCCGCTGCCGGCACGGCGCTGGATACGTTCGCGGATCTGCACGCCTGGTCGGTTGCGCGGCCGCAGGAGTTCTGGCCGCTGGCCTGGGATTTCTGCGGGCTGGTTGGGGACAAGGGGGCGGTGCCGCTGCTGCCGGAGGCGGACCCGATGCAGGTGCGGTTCTTCCCTGAAGCGCGGCTGAACATCGTGAACACCTTCCTGAAGAACGCCGATGGACGCGAGGCCATTGTTTTCATTGGCGAGGACGGCCGCCGCATGGTCTGGACCCGGGCGGAGTTGAAGCGCGAGGTCGAACAGCTTGCTGCCGCCCTGCAGGAGGCGGGGATTGCGGCAGGCGATCATGTCGCGGGTTATGTTACGAACATGCCGCAGACCGTGGCGGCGATGCTGGCCACGGCATCCTTGGGGGCGGTCTGGTCCTCCTGCGCGCCGGAAAGCGGGCCGGATGTGGTGGTGGATCGTTTGAGTCAGATCGAACCCAAGCTGATGTTCGCCGCCGACGGCTATTTCTATAACGGCAAGACGTTTGACACCCGTGACGCCATCGCCGGGGTCGCCGCCCGCGTGCCGTCGATTGAGCAGATCGTGGTCTGGCCCTACGCCGGGGAAGCCGCGGATCTGCCGCACGGTATGACCGCGTACGAGGCTTTCAAACAGGGTGATGCCCCGGCGCTGGACTGCCGCCCGATGGGGTTCCGCGATCCGCTCTATGTGATGTTCTCTTCCGGCACCACGGGCAAGCCCAAGTGCATCGAGCATTCCGGCGGCGGAACCCTGCTGCGGATGCTGGTGGAGCAGCAGCTGCACTGCGACCTGCGCCCCGGCGACCGGATGTTCTATTACACCACCTGCAACTGGATGATGTGGAACTGGCAGGTGGCGGCGCTGGCGTCCGAGGCCGCCATCGTGCTGTTTGACGGCAACCCGGCATATCCCGGCATCCGCCGCCTGTTCGACCTGGCAGAGGCCGAGCAGGTCACCCATTTCGGCACCTCCGCCAAATACATAGATGCGTCGCTGAAAGGCCGGAACCGGCCCGTGGAGACCCACAGCCTTGACGCGCTGCGGGTGGTGCTGTCGACCGGCTCGCCGCTGTCGCCGGACGGTTTTGCCCATGTTTATGCCGACTGGAAAGCGGATGTGCAGCTGGCCTCGATCTGCGGCGGCACCGATATTCTGGGCTGTTTCATCGGCGGCTGCCCGGTGCTGCCGGTCTATCAGGGCGAAATTCAGGCGCCGATGCTGGGGCTGGATGCGGCCACCCTGAACGACCAGGGCGAGCCGGTTGAGGGCGTCGCGGGCGAGCTGGTCTGCCGCAACGCGCATCCGTCGATGCCGGTGCGGTTCCTGAACGATCCCGGCAATGCGCGTTATCGCGCCAGCTATTATGAGACCTATCCGGATATCTGGCGCCAGGGCGATTTCACCATCCGCACCGGGCATGGCGGATTTGTGGTGCTGGGCCGTTCGGATGCAACTCTGAACCCTGGCGGCGTGCGGATCGGCACGGCGGAGATTTACCGCCAGCTCGACAAGATCGGCGAGGTGTCGGACGCGGTGGTTGTCGGCCAGAATTTCGAAAACGACGTGCGGGTGGTGCTGTTTGTGGTCATGGCCGAGAACGTCGCACTGGACGATGAACTAACCCTCCGTATCAAAACGGAAATCCGCAAGAACGCCTCGCCGCGGCATGTGCCTGCAAAGATCATCGCCGTCGCTGACATCCCGCGCACCAAATCCGGCAAGACCGCCGAGCTGGCGGTGCGCGATGTGGTGAACAAACACCCTGTCCGCAACCTCTCCGGCCTCGCCAACCCGCAGGCGCTGGAGCTGTTTGCGGATCACCCCGAATTGCAAGCTTGACCCCCAAAGGAGCCCAGTAAATGCCCCTGACCATGAACCGAGACGTCTTCATCACCTGTGCCGTGACCGGCTCAGGCGGCACCCAGGACAAATCCCCCCATGTGCCGCGCAGCCCCAAGCAGATTGCCGACTCCGCTATCGAAGCGGCCAAGGCCGGCGCTGCGGTGGTGCATTGCCATGTGCGCGATCCGGAAACCGGCGCGCCCTCGCGCGATCTGGCGCTGTACCGGGAGCTGACCGAGCGCGTCCGCGACTCGGAAGTGGACGTCGTGCTGAACCTCACTGCCGGCATGGGCGGCGATATCGTGTTTGGCGGCGTCGAGAGCCCGTTCCCGGTGAACGCGGGTGCGACCGACATGATCGGCGCGACCGAGCGGATGGCCCATATCGCCGAATGCCTGCCGGAAATCTGCACCTTGGACTGCGGCACCATGAACTTTGCCGAGGCCGACTACGTGATGACCAACACCCCGGGCATGCTGCGGGCAATGGGTCAGATGATGACCGATCTGGGCGTGAAGCCGGAGATCGAGGCGTTCGACACCGGCCACCTTTGGTTTGCCAAGCAGTTGGTGAAAGAGGGTATTCTGGAACCGAACGCGCTGGTGCAGCTGTGCATGGGGGTTCCGTGGGGCGCACCGAACGACCTCAACACCTTCATGGCGATGGTCAACAATGTGCCCTCGGACTGGACCTGGTCGGCGTTTTCCCTGGGCCGTGACCAGATGCCCTATGCGGCGCAGTCGGTGCTGGCGGGCGGCAACGTGCGCGTCGGCCTGGAGGACAACCTGTTCCTGGAGAAAGGCGTGCTGGCCACCAACGCGCAGCTGGTGGAGCGTGCTGTGGGCGTGATCGAGGGCCTTGGCGCCAAGATCATCGGCCCCGACGCGGTGCGCGAGAAGCTGGGCCTCACCAAGCGCGCGCCGGTGGCAAAGTAACTCAAAATCGGGCCGCGGCCGAGCCTGGGTGGGCGCACTGCGCCCTCCCGGGGGAGGGGCGGGCGCGGCCCGTGCTGGGCACGGGCCAGAAGAAATTCCGAGAGGATAGATCATGAAAACAGCAGCAATCATCGGCGGCGGTGTTATCGGCGGCGGCTGGGCCGCGCGGTTCCTCCTGAACGGCTGGAACGTGCGGGTGTTCGACCCGGACCCGGACGCCGAGCGCAAGATCAGCGAAGTGCTGGCCAATGCCCGCCGTTCGCTGCCCTCGCTTTATGACAAGGCACTGCCGCCCGAAGGCGCGCTGACCTTTCACGCCGATATGGCCGAGGCCGTCGCGGATGCTGCCTGGATTCAGGAAAGCGTGCCCGAGCGGCTGGAGCTGAAGCACAAGATCCACGCGCAGATCCAGGCGCATGCCCCGGCGGATGCGGTGATCGGCTCGTCCACCTCCGGCTTCAAGCCGTCGGAGCTGAACGCCGAAGGCGCCCGCGCCGTCGTCGCGCATCCGTTCAACCCGGTCTACCTGCTGCCGCTGGTCGAGCTGGTGGGCGATGCGGGCACCTGCGCGCAAGCCTCGGACTTGTTGCGGGACGTAGGGATGTACCCCCTGACCGTGCGCAAGGAGATCGACGCCCATATCGCCGATCGCCTGCTGGAAGCGGTCTGGCGCGAAGGCCTGTGGCTGATCAAGGACGGCATCTGCACCACCGAGGAGCTGGACGAGTCGATCCGCATGGGCTTTGGCCTGCGGTGGGCGCAGATGGGCTTGTTCGAGACCTACCGGATTGCCGGCGGCGAAGCGGGCATGAAGCATTTCATGGCGCAGTTCGGCCCGGCGCTGGAATGGCCCTGGACCAAGCTGATGGATGTGCCGGAATTCACCGATGAATTGGTCGACCTGATCGCCGGCCAGTCGGATGCGCAATCGGGCCATATGCCGATCCGCGATCTGGAGCGGCTGCGGGATGACAACCTGGTCGGCATGATGCGGGCGCTGAAGAAATCCGGCAGCGGTGCCGGCGGTGTCATCACTGCGCATGAAGCTATTTTGCCTACGCCGGAGGCCGTCGACCTGCCGGTCACCGTCAGCCGTCCGGTGCCGCAGAGCTGGACCGATTACAACGGTCACATGAACGAGGCGCATTACACCGAGGCCTCGGCCCAGGCGACCGACCGGTTCATGGAGCTGATCGGCTGCGATGCGGACTATATCGCCGCGGGGGGCAGCTATTTCACCGTGGAAAACCACGTGCGCTTTCTTGATGAGCTGCACGCGGGCGATGCGCTGACCATCACCACCCAGGTGCTGACGGGCGAGGGCAAGAAAATGCACCTGTTCCACCGCCTGTTCGGCCCCGAAGGGCAATTGGCGGCGACGGTGGAAACGCTGCTGTTGCACATGGACCTCAACGCCCGCGGCACCTCGCTGCCGTCCGATGCGGTGGCGGACCAGCTGGCGTCTTATGCAGCGGCCCATGCCGGGCTGCCGCTGCCCGAGGGCGCCGGGCGCCACGTCGGCCAGCGCGGCTGAGGGGCTGAGATGGGGACCGGCAGCCTTCAGGCTGTTCAGCTGCACAGCATGGCGGAACAGCGTTTCGCGCCTGCCGGGCGGCCGGAATCCCCCCTTTGCGGGCCGGACACCCTCCCCGCTCCGGCCCGCAGCCAGAGCCGCCTGCCGCGGGAAAGGCCCATACGGCGGACGGCAGGACACGATGAACAAATTTCTGCCCGGCGAGCCGGGCAGCACCCCCGGTGCGGCCTGCCCCGGGGGGCAAATCTTATAGGGTCAAAGGGAGGACCGAATGTCTGAGAGCAATTCCAACAGCCACCTGGTGGCGAAGTCCGGCTTCTTTGCCGGTCTTCATCCGGGGATGGGGCTGGCGGCGATGGGGATGATCGCCGCATTTGTGATCTTCACGGCGCTGAATGTCGAGCTGGCGGCCGGCCTGTACAAATCCGTCCGCGGCTGGATCGAAGGCTGGTTCAGCTGGTACTATATCGCGGTGCTGATTGCCGGCATGTTCTTCTGCTTCGGCCTGATGTTCTCGCGGTTCGGAAAACTGCGGCTGGGCGACGACGACTCGCGCCCCGAATTCGGCAACTTCAGCTGGTTCGCGATGCTGTTTTCGGCCGGCATCGGTGTCGGCATCCTGTTTTTCGGGGTGGCAGAGCCGATCTTCTATTTCGACAACTCCGGCGCCTTCGGCTATCCGAACAACCCGCATGCCGACATGGCGGGCCATGTGGACATGAACATGCTGCGGGCGCAGGACGCGATGCGGGTGACCTTTTTCCACTGGGGCTTCCACGGCTGGGCGCTGTATGTGCTGGTCGGGCTTTGCCTGGCCTATTTCGGGTTCCGCAAGAAGCTGCCGCTGACCATGCGCTCAACGCTGTATCCGATCCTGGGCGAGCGGATCTATGGCCCCTGGGGGCATGCGGTCGATTTGCTGGCGGTGTTCGGCTCGGTGTTCGGCATTGCCACCTCGCTGGGGCTGGGTTCTACCCAGATTGCCACCGGGCTGAACGTGCTGTTCGGGCTGGAGGTGACGCTGACCCTGAAAATCGTGCTGATCGTCATCGTGTCCGTCATCGCTACCGCATCGACCGTGTCCGGCGTTGCCCGCGGCATCCGGCTGATCTCGGAATGGAACATCTGGCTGTCGGTCGCGCTGCTGGCCGCCTTTGTGGTGATCGGCCCGGGCAAGTGGCTGATGGGCTTCTACATCACCTCTGTCGGGGATTACCTGTGGAACTTCATCCCGATGGGCTTCTGGACCGCCACCGAAGAGGCGGACATCGCCTGGCAGGGCGGCTGGACCATCTTCTACTGGGGCTGGTGGATCGCCTGGGCGCCGCTGGTGGGCATTTTCATCGCCCGCATTTCCTATGGCCGCACCATCCGCGAGTTCATGGTCGGGGTGCTGTGCGTGCCGACCGCCGCGGTGTTCTTCTGGCTGTGCATCTTCGGCGGCACCGCAATCTGGCAGGAGATGCACATGGGCGCCGGCCCGGCGTCCGACGGCGGCGCAGGGGTGATTGCCACCGTGCGCAACTGGGAACTGCCGGCAGCGCTGTATGGCACCATCGGCAATCTCGGAGCGACCTCCTGGATGGGCGATCTGAGCTGGACCGCCTGGCCGCTGTCGCTGCTGGCAACCCTGCTGCTGGTCAGCTGGTTTGTGACCTCGGCGGATTCCGGCACCCTGGTGATCACCACCATGCTGTCGATGGGCGATGAAAACCCGCCGAACAAGTTCCGCATCATCTGGGGCGCGGGGATCGGCGCAACCGCCATCGTGCTGCTGATGTCGGGCGGGCTGAACGCGCTGCAGACGGCCCTGATTGCCACCGCCTTCCCGATTTCATTCCTGATCATCGCGATGGTCTGGGGGCTGTATAAATCGCTGCGGGACGATCCCTCGGCGGCGCCGATCCAGGTGCTTGCCACCGGACCGGAGGACACCGGGATCACCCGGGATCTGCCTGCCTGACCTGGATTACAGGGATGAAAGCAAAAGCGCCGGGCCTCAAAGAGGCCCGGCGCAGTGCATTAGCCGGACGGCAACCGGATCAGTCGCAGGCGGCGGTGACGATAATTTCGACCTTCAGGATCTCGCGGGCCAGCTTGGCCTCGCCGCAGGCCCGGGCCGGGGCGTGGCCTTCGGGAACCCAGGCGTTCCAGACCTCGTTCAGCTCGGCGAAATAGCTCATGTCCGACAGCCAGATCACTGTCTGCAAGAGGCGGGTTTTGTCGCTGCCGGCCTCGGCCAGCAGGGTGTCGACCTTGGCGAGGATTTCGCGGGTCTGTTCGGCGGCGGTATCGGCCTCGGAGACCTGGCCGCTGAGGTAGACAACGCCGTTGTGCTTGACGATTTTGCTGGAGCGGGCGGTTGTGCCGGAACGGGTGATGGTCATGGTTCAGTGCCTCATATTTGCTGGGATGCGGCGGTCATAGCGGCTGGCCCCTGTGGCCGAAAGGCAGAAAAGGGGCGGGCCGGAGGATTGCCGGGCGCTGCCTGCGCCCGGCGCGCCCGGGTCAGAGCTTGATCACCGCCATCTTGTCCTGGGTCATGTCATGCATGGTATAGCCGATGCCGCCGGTGTTGTAGCCGGACTGACGGCGGCCTGCGAAGGGCATCCAGTCGACGCGGAAGGCGGTGTGGTCGTTGACCATGACCGCGGTGGCATCAAGCTGCCGCACCGCCTGCATCGCGGTGTCCAGGCTTTGGGTGAAAACCGCGGCCTGGAAGGCCAAGGGCAGGCTGTTGGCGGTCTCAATTGCCTTTGGGATGCTGTCCGCGCTGTAGACGCAGATCACCGGGCCGAAGATTTCCTGCTTTGAGACGCGGGCGTCCGCGGGCGGGTCCAGCAGCACGGTGGGGGCATAGGTGGTCTCACCCAGGCGCTTGCCGCCCGTCAGCAGCTTGGCACCGCCGTCGAGTGCCTCCTGCACCCATTTCTCCACCCGGTCGACCTCGGCCGGGCGGATCAGCGGACCGCAATCCACATTCGGATCGGTGGCGTCGCCAACCGTCAATGCCCTGGCCGCCCCGGCCAGTTTCTGCGCGATTTCCTCCGCCTTGGCGGCGGGGGCAAAGACCCGCTGCACCGAGACACAGACCTGGCCGGAGTGGTAGAAGCCGCCCTTGGCCAGCGCCGGGATCATCGCGTCGATGTCCGCGTCCCCGGCCACGATCACCGGCGCGGCGCCGCCGTGTTCCAGCGCGCAGCGGGTGCCGGGGGCGAGTTTGGAGCGCAGCATCCAGCCGACGCGGGCGGAGCCGATGAAAGAGAAGAAGCCGACGCGCGCATCGGTGATCATCGTTTCCGCCACTGCGTTGGAGCAGACCACCTCGCGGCACCAGTCCGGCGGCAGCCCGGCCTCGTGCAGCATCGCGACAAAGGCCTGGCAGGACAGCGGCGTGTCCTGCGCCGGTTTGACGATCACCGGGCAGCCGGTGGCCACCGCGGGCGCCACCTGATGAACGATCAGGTTCAGCGGGTGGTTGAAGGCACTGGCGGCGACGACCACGCCGATCGGCTCGCGCTGGGTAAAGGCGATGCGGCCCGATCCGGCCTCGGTCAGGTCCATCGGGATTTCCTTGCCCGTCATCCGGCCGATCTCATGCACGCACAGCTCCACCCCGTCGATGGCGCGTTTGACCTCCACTTTGGCATCCACCAGCGGCTTGCCGCCCTCGCTGGCGATCAGCAGGGCCAGTTCGCCAAACCGCGCCTCCATCAGCCGGGCGGTTTTCCTGAGGATCTCTATGCGCTGATAGGCCGGCAGCCAGCCATCCCGCTGGCGGAACAGACCATGCGCGGTGTCCAGCAGTGCGTCGATCCGGTCCCAGCCCGAGACGTCGACCGAGCCGATGCGCTCCAGGCTGAAGGGGTTCACGACTTCTACGGTTCCGGTCATATCAGGCACACCTTTTCAGCCAGTTCATCAATCAGCACGCGCTGGTTTTCGCTGTAGTCCACCGGCACGTCAATCAGATGCACGCCGCCCGCGGCAAAGGCTTTCTCGAACGTGGGCACCAGGTCTTCGGTGCGCTCGATCCGGTGGCCGGTGGCGCCGTAACTATTGGCGTACTGGACAAAATCCGGGTTGCCGAATTCCAGTCCCCAGTCGGCAAAGCCTGCGTGCGACTGCTTCCAGCGGATCATGCCGTAAGAGCTGTCGTTGAGCACCGTCACCACCAGGTTGAGTCCGAGACGGACGGCGGTTTCCAGCTCTTGGCTGTTCATCATAAAGCCGCCGTCGCCGCAGATCGCCATCACCCGGCGGCCCGGGTTGAGCTTGGCCGCCATCATCGCAGAAGACAAGCCCGCCCCCATGGTCGCCAGCGCATTGTCCAGCAGCACGGTATTGGAGTCATAGGCCTTGTAATTGCGGGCGTACCAGATCTTGTAGATGCCATTGTCCAACGCAATGATATCGCAGTCGTCCATCACCTTGCGGGTGTCCGCCACCAGCCGCTGCGGGATCACCGGAAAACGCGCATCGCCGGCGCGGTTGGAGAGGTGTTTCTCGGTCTCCTGCTTGATGCGCTGGAAGTAGCTGCGGTCAAAGTCCAACGGGCCGCCCAGCATCTTGCCCAGCCGGGTGATCGATTGGGCCAGGTCGCCGACCACCTCCAGCTGCGGGAAATAGACCTGGTCGACCTGCGCTGCCTTGTAGTTCACATGGATCACCTTGGTGCCGCCTTCCTCCATGAAGAAGGGCGGTTTTTCGACCACGTCGTGGCCCACGTTTATGATCAGATCGGCGCGTTCGATGGCGCAGTGCAAATAGTCGCCGTCCGACAGCGCGGCGGTGCCCAGGAACAGGTCCGAGCGTTCATCGACCACGCCCTTGCCCATCTGGGTATTGAAGAAGGGGATCTGGATCAGGTCGGTGAAACCGCACAGGGCAGAGCGCGCCTTGCGGCGGTTGGCGCCGGCCCCCAGCAGCAACAGCGGCATCCTGGCGCTGCGGATCATCTCTGCGGCCTCATTCAGCACCTCATCACCCGCCACCGCGTAATGGCGCGGGTGCGGCGGGATGACGGAGGCATCGGTTTCCTCCGCCGCGATGTCCTCCGGCAGCTCCAGCAGGACGGCGCCGGGGCGTTCTTCCTCGGCGGTGCGGAAAGCCTCGCGGATCAGCGCCGGGATGGTGTTGCCGTGCACGATCTGCTTGGACATCTTGCAGATCGGCTCAAACAGGCCCACCACGTCGATGATCTGAAACCGGCCCTGTTTCGATTTTTTGATCGGCTTCTGACCGGTGATCATGATCAGTGGCATGCCGCCCAGATGGGCATAGGCCGCAGGGGTGGCGAAATTGGTGGCGCCGGGGCCCAGCGTCGCCATGCAGACGCCCGCCTTGCCGGTCAGGCGGCCATAGGTGGCGGCCATGAAGGCGGCGCCCTGTTCATGGCGGGTCAGCACCAGCTCAATCTTCGAGGTGCGCAGGGATTCCAGCAGGTCGAGGTTCTCCTCGCCCGGGACGGCAAAGACGTATTCGACGCCTTCGGCCTCCAGCGCGTCGACCAGCAGGTCGGAGGCTTTGGCGGGGGAATGGGGTACAGAGCGGGTCTCGTGCATGGGGGCTCCTGTTGATTGAGAGTGCAGGGGAGGGCGGCTTATTGCGTGGCGTGCTGCTGTGCCGGCACCGGAAACAGTTCATCCATCGAGACGGAGCGGCCGTTATCCAGCACGATGCGCGCGTGGTAACGCTGCAGCAGCCGCGGTTCCGCGACACCGCAGCTGTGGGCGATGATGCCGACCTCCTTTTTCATGTTTTTCGCGTAGTAGGCGACGCGTTCGGATTTGCTGGCGGGGTCCAGTCCGAATTGCAGCTTGGGGTCATGGGTGGTGATGCCGGTGGGACAGGTGTTCCTGTTGCACTGCAGCGCCTGGATGCAGCCGAGCGCAAACATGAAGCCGCGGGCGGAGTTGACAAAATCGGCGCCGGCGCAGAACGCCCAGGCGGCCTCGGAGGGGTTGATCAGCTTGCCGCTGGCGCAGACCTTGATCCGGTCGCGCAGCCCATAGCGGGTCAGGATATCCACCGTCAGCGGCAGGCTTTCGCGCAGCGGCATCCCCATATTGTCTATCAGGCTCATCGGGGCGGCGCCGGTGCCGCCGTCGGCGCTGTCGATGGTGATGAAATCCGGGGCGCTTTCCGGTCCGCGCGACAGCACTTCCTGGCACAGGCCCTCGATAAAGCCATAGGCGCCCAGCACCGCCTTGAAGCCCACTGGCTTGCCGGTTACCTCGCGGATATAGGCGATCATGTCCAGGAGGTCGCTCACCGTACTGACCTCCGGATGGCGGTTGGGGCTGATGGCGTCTTCGCCGGGGATCAAGCCGCGGATGGCGGCGATTTCCGGGGTTACTTTGGCGCCGGGCAGAATGCCGCCCTTGCCAGGCTTGGCTCCCTGGCTGAGCTTCAGCTCGAACATGCGGACAGTGTCATGCGCCGCAACCGCGCGCAGCTTGTCCTCGTCAAAGCCGCCCTCGGGTTTGCGCACGCCGAACTTGCCGGTGCCGATCTGGAACACGATGTCGGCACCGCCCTCCAGATGATAGGGCGACAGCCCGCCCTCGCCGGTGTTGAGCCAGATGCCGGCCTTTCTGGCGCCATGCGACAGCGCGCGGACAGCAGGCACGGAGATGGCGCCAAAGCTCATGCCGGAGATGTTGAAGATCGAATCCGTAGTGTAGGGGTGGCGCGCGTAAGGACCGATGGTCACGGCAACGGGGGGCGTGGTGTCCTGCGCCAGCGCCGGGAAGGGGCAATTGGCGAAATAGACCGTTCCGGCCGGGCGCAGATCCCGGGTGGAGCCGAAGGCAATGGTGGAGTCCACATTTTTGGCGGCCCGGTAGACCCAGGAGCGTTCGGCCCGGTTGAACGGCATTTCTTCGCGGTCCAGGGCAAAGAAATACTGCCGGAAGAATTCGCCCATATGTTCAAAGAAATAGCGGAAGCGGGCCACCACCGGGTAATTGCGGCGCAGGGTGCTGTCGGTCTGGGTCTTGTCGCGGATGTAGATCACCACCAGCCACAAAACGCCGGCGCCAAGGACAAAGATGAACGCATATGACAGGAATTCTAGCAGCGCCAAGACGGTGCTGGATATCTGGGACATGTTTTCCGTCGCTCCTTTGGGGGCTTGGCGGCGCGGTTGGATCCGCGGGCCTGGTTTTTGCCTATAGAGAATGCGCCTTTGTACCGGGCATTGCATTCACGGTGTGGTCACTTCCTTTGGAGCCGCAGGGGCGGGCAAGATGCTGTCCCCAATGAGAACGTGCGGCCGTGCGCAATGGTTCCGCACGGCGGGCCAATACCCGGATACTGCGGCAACGGGTGGAACCTTGTCCAGCCTGCGGATGCGGCGGGCCGGCAGGCGGCAGCCGCCAGACGCGTTATGGAGAAGCCTATTTAGAGACGCCTATGTCTGGACACGGTTACGAAGCCGGCCGCCTGAACCTGGCCTTTTCCGGCATCGCCACCTTTGGCAAAAAACCCTATGTCGAGGATCGGGATAACATCAGCGCCGATGTTGCGATCCCCGGCGCGCCGTTTGATTTCGGATGCCAATTCCGCTTCAGCGCCCGCTTTGGCCCGCAAGCGGTGCGCGAAGCTTCGACGCTGTTCAGCTCCGGCCGTGCCGGTGCCTCTGACCACGAGGATGACGCGACCTACCGGGGCGATAACGTGCGCATCGTCGATCTGGGCGGCGCCGATATCATCCACACCAAGACCGAGGAAAGCCACGCCAACATTGAACACGGCGTGAAGAAGGACCTGCAGGGGCTCGCCACGCGCGGCGAGGTGGCGGGCATCGATCTGGTTGCGGCCGCGCCGACTGTCTCTTTCTGGTCCGAAATACTCCGGGGAGCGCGAGGGGCCGGCCCCTCGCTCCTTCCTTTGCAGCAAGGGCTGCGCTCTCAGCGCTTCAGTAACCCTTCTGCGAACGCCCGGGCCGCCGTCACTGCCGCTGGATCAGGCTCTGCCCCGGGGAGCCGAGGTAAATTCCTCCGGCCAGGCGCTGCGTTCCTGCATCGGCTCGCGGACCTCCAGCGTGTGACAGCCGCATTGCATGAAATACAGGATCCGCGCGCGGGTGCCGGCCTCATAGGGTGATTACCCGTGCCGGATGAACATGGCGGTGACCGCCTTCGGGCGCAGCGCATCCGCGGCATCGATCCAGCCGCAAGCTGAGGAGCGCGATGAAGCCGTATTCGCGGAGGGCGCGGAATAGAGCGGCACTTTCAGGCCATAGCTGGCGCCCCAGCGGCAGAATGAGCGGGTCATATCTGAGCAGGCAGGCGCCGTCTGCAACGGGCTGCTGCCCGTACGGGCCGGTCATCACGAAGTGCCGGATGATAGAGGGCAGAGGCGGCAGCAGCGGGTCAGGGTCACAAATCCAGCTCGATTGTGTCTGACGCAGGGACGGCGCAGCAGATCAGAGTTTCCCCCTTCGCAGGCGCAGCCGATGGCGCGCGGCGGTAGGACAGTTTGCCTGCGCCGATCCGGGTGCTGCAGCTGCCGCAGTTACCAGCGCGGCAGCTGAATTCCGGCGTCAGCCCATGGGTTTCGGCCAGCTCAAGCAGGGTTCCATCTGCGGGGGTCCACGGCTGTTCAAATCCGGATCTGGTGAAGCGGACGATGGCGGTTGCGGCTTCTGGCACGGTATCCTTTAGGCGCGGGGTATCTGCGGTGCGCGCCAATGCGGATGGCCCGAAGGCCTCGGCGTGGATGTCTGCGTCCTGGACACCAAGGCTGAGGAGGCTGTCATAGGCGGCCTGCATGAACCCGCCGGGACCGCAGAGGTAGACATCAGCCCCTTGCTGCGGCAGCAGCCGCTGCAGGATTCCGGCATTGACGCGGCCTGTCAGATCGAAATCCCTGCCTGCCACCTCATCCGCGGCAGGTTTGCTGATCAGCGAAACATACCGGAACATGCCGCCGGCGGCCTGCTCAAGCCTGCGCAGTTCACTGGCAAAGGCGCGGTCCTGGACGCTGCGCACCGCGTGCAAAAGGATAAGCGGGCGCTGATGGCGGGTGCGCAGCCCTTCGCGCAAGGCGTGGCGGGCCATGGCAATCATTGGCGTGATCCCCACGCCGCCGGCGATCAGCACTGCCGGACGCATCTGCGACGGGTCCAGAAAGAAGGCGCCGCGCGGGGCCTTGGCCTCAATCACCGTGCCGGGCTGCAGGGTGTCATGAAGCAGGCGGGACAGGGTGCCGTTCTCCTCGCGTTTGACCGAGATGCGGTAGTGGCCTTCGCCAGGGGCTGAGGAGACCGTGTAAGTCCGCACCAGCGGCCTTTCTGCGCCGGGCGGCGCGGCGCGGAGGGTCAGGAACTGGCCGGCCTCAAACGGCAGCAGCGGACCGCCGTCCTCAGGCTGCAGATAAAAGGAGCGGATCGCGGTGCTTTCCTGTTCGGCCCGCGCAACTTGAAAGCGGCGCCAGGCGCTGCGTTGTGTTTCCAGGGTTTTGCGGGCCTCAGACTCGGGCCAAGTATCCGTCATCATCGCGTTGGGTGAAAAATCACCGCGCTCGGCGCGGAAGGGCAGAACACCCTCCAGCCAGATGCCTTGGTGCAGGGTGAACCGCCAGCCGCGCTCAGCGCCCTGAAAGGCGGTGATCTCAGGGTGGTCTTCGCCCAGCAGCTCAACCGTGCCGGTCAGCAGCAGCAGGCTGCCTGTTGTGAAGTCCGCAAACGCCAGGCCCGCGCGCGGGTTCAGCAGGAAATTTCCCAGGGTGTTAAAATGGTTGTTGCCGGGGAAGTCGGGGATGACGAGGGTGTTGCCGTCGACGCGGACAAAGCCGGGCCGCCCGCCCCGGTGCGAGACATCGACGCCTTCGCGTTCCGGGTGCGCCGCCGCAGGCACGTGGCTGGCAACAAAGAACATGTCGGCATCGGAAATCAGAGCGGTGTGGGCGCTGTCAAACCTGGCAAAGCGCTGCGGCTTGGCAGCTATTCGCGGTTCTGCAGGTTTCAATTCGCGCAGCTGGATATATTGCGGGCAATTGCCAAAGGACTGATCGACGCGCAGAGTAAACCCGTTGCGCGCGGCGGCAATGACGCGCCCGTTGACCCGGTTGCGGCGGCGGCTGTGCAGTTCGATCCCCAAAATCCCAAATGGAACGCCTTTGCGGATGGCAGCATGGACGGGATCCTCCGTGCCGCCGCTTAGTGATACATGCATATGCTGCGCATCCGGCGTGGCAGCAAACCCGGGCGGACCGCTCAGCAGGGTCGCCCAGGGCCAGCCCTGATGGTCCACCGCGCCTGCCGCCAGAAACGGCAGCTGCGCATAGAACGCGCGGTGCTGGTCCGGCATGAAGGGGCGGATCACCCGGCGGGCGAAGGCTTCCATTGCATCACGCTTGCCTGCGCGGCGCTGCATTTCCTGCTCGCCTTCATGAAAAGGCGAGGGGCTGTCTGCGTCAAAGGGAGTCATGGACACCTCCTGTTGTCTCAAGGAAACAGGCGGCGGCCAGAGCCGCCGCCGCGCAAGGGATCAGGCCGCCAGGCCAACCTTGGTGGCGGGCATCGGCTTGAAGCCTTCCAGACCTTCGATGCGGGCCAGGAGGGCGCGCACATTCGGGTAGGGTTCCAGCGGGATTCCGCCCTCGGGCGCGTGGGCCAGATAGGAGTAGACCGCCACGTCGGCGATTGTGGGGGTGTCGCCGGCCAGGAAGCCGCGGCCCTCCATATGGGCATCGATCTTACCCAGCACACGGGCGGCGACGGTGGCGCAGAACTCCGCGTCCAGCGGCGCGTTGAAGACGGTGATCAGCCGTGCTGCAGCCGGGCCGAAGGCAATTTCGCCCGCCGCCAGGGTCAGGAATTTCTGCACTTCCGCCTCCAGAACCGGATCGGATGGCAGCCAGGACGGCGCGTATTTGCGGGCGAGATAGACCAGGATGGCGTTGGAATCGGACAAGACGGTTGCGCCGTCCTCGATCACCGGAACCTGGCCTGCGGGGTTCAGCGCCAGAAACGCGGGCAGTTTGTGTTCACCGCTGGCAAGGTCGACGTTGATCACCTCATGGGCGATGCCGGCGAGACTGGCGAACAGCTCCACCCGGTGGGCGTGGCCGGAGAGGGGGAAGCTGTGAATGCGGATGGAATGCGGCATGTCTGGGATCCTTCTGTACGGCATGTGCCGTGCGTTATTGATGACACCGGCAAGATAGTGGCCGAACACGGGGGCGATAATACTCCACTTCGGCGAATGATTATGTATGCTGTGTTCATAACATAAGGCACCGGGAGGGGCGCGATGGACAAATTGGACTGCATGCGCGCCTTTGCGGCTGTTGCGGCGCAAAGCTCCTTTACCAGCGGCGCCTTGCAGCTGGGGATCAGCACCAAACTGGCCAGCAAATATGTGGCCCGGCTGGAGGAACAGCTGGGTGCGCAGCTGTTGAACCGCACCACCCGCAAGGTAACCCTTACCGACACGGGCCGCGCCTATCTGGAGCGCTGCCTGCCGCTGCTGGATCAGTTCGACGAGCTGGAGGACGTGGTGCAGCTGCGGCAGCAGGAACTGGGCGGCCCGGTCCGGATCACTGCACCTACCGGCTTTGGCAGCCGGGAGCTGGTCGAAGCCTTGCAGCCGTTCCAGCAGATGCATCCTAAGGTGGCGGTTGAACTGCTGCTGTCCGACCGCCACCTGCCTATCTTGGAGGAAGGCGTGGATCTGGCGGTCCGTTTTGGGGCCCTCAAGGATTCGACGCTGGTCGCGCGCAAGCTTTGTGCCATGCGGCTGGTGGTGGTGGCGTCGCCGGCCTATCTGGCGGCGCAGGGAACCCCCGCCGAACCCGAGGCGCTGGCTACCCGCAACTGCCTGCTGCAGATGACCTCGCTGCAGCCGGATGCCTGGACCTTCGGACGCAAGGACCGGCAGCGGACCATCAATGTCGGCGGCACCTTTCGTGCCAATTCACCGCGCGCTGTGGCTCATATGGCCGCCAGCGGCCTCGGGATTGCCCGCTGCCCGCACTATACTGCACTGCCGTTTCTGCAGGACAGCAGGCTGCAAGTGCTGTTCGAAAAACAGGAAACCGATCCGATCACGCTCTACGCGGTTTATCCGTCCAGCCGCCATCTGACAGCGCGGATCCGCGCTTTGATCGACCATCTGGCAGAGTATTTCGGACCGCGTTGATTGGTCCGCTCTGCACCGCCCGCGCCGGTTTGGAAAGGGGTGCTTCTTTCTGGGTGAAAATACTCCGGGGAGGGCGAGGGGCCGGCCCCTCGTACCTGCCCTCTCAGGGGTCGCCGGAGCCGATTTCTTCCTTCCGCTTGGCCGCCTCCAGCCAGCCGGCCGCGTGATAGACGGTATTGGCGCCGCCCAGAACGGCCCCCCAGGTGGCCATCATGGTTTCATAGGCCGCCTGCAGGTCCACCGGGGTCATCGCCCCCATCAGGGTGAACGGCGTCACCGTCACCGGCTGCCCGTCTTCCGCCATGGCAATCAGCCCATTGCCCATCGCATCGTCAAACAGCCGCGGCGAGTTCACCGAGTTGATGGTGATGATGCCCGGATCCTCCTTGATCTGGTCCGGCGCCTGGCCGCGGGAAATCGCCATCATGCCAATCCCGTCCAGCGCCCGGCCGCGGCCGATGGCAGAACAGTGGAAGGCCAGGTCCGAATAGGTCAGATTGGCCAGATAGGTGTCCAGATGGCGGATAGGTGTTCTTCACCTGTTGCCACGGCAGCTGTTCGATGCTGCCGCCGGATCGGCTGGATTTCCCGCGGCGTCCGCCGCCGCGTCTGTCGCGTGCCATATCGTTCGCCTTTCAGGTTGGCTTGCAGGCTTAATGTTCCGGCGCGTCGTAGATCAGACGGCCGAGATCGGAGAAACTGCTGTCTCCGCTGGTGAACCCCAGCACTGCATCACGGATTTCGCCGGCCCGCGCATCCCCCAGCGAAGGCGCCGCGAACTCCATGAATTTGCCAACCACGCTTTCCTGAGAGAATGGCGCCTCGGGGCCGCCGCGCGCATGCACATCGCCGGATTCGATCACCCGGCCGTCGGTCAGCGTCACCACCACATCAGCCACCCGGCAGGCGGGGAAGCGCACCGAATGGCGCGCGGCTTCGGACACGGAGATCCGCTCGTGGATCGAGGCCACCAGCGGGTCGGCCAGACCTGCGCCCGAGATATGCCCGACCCCGATGCGGCCATAGGCGGCCTGCACCGCCACCGCAAAGCCCAGTGAATACTGAGCCTGGCTGGTGGTCGAAGGCATGCCGGGGTAGAGGCAGGCGCTTTCGTGGAAGGTATTGATGCGGATCCTGGCAAGCTGTTCGTGGCTCAGATCGTGCTGCAGCATCACCTGCCGCAGCGCGTCGATCGGCGCATGGGCCCAGCGGCAGATCGGGTAGGGTTTCACATACTGATGCTCCATCTGCCAGAAGCTGCCGAGGTCCTCCCAGTGTTCCGCCACCCGGTCTTCCTCAAGGGTGATCGCCGGGGCGCCGGTGAAACCTTTCTCTGCCAAGACCGCCGCCGACATCCCAACCATCGCACCCCAGCCGGAGCCGTCATGCAGCATCGAGGGTTTGGCAATCTCGCGCATCATCTGGCTGCGCGGGCCGTGGAACTCGGCAATCCCCAGCGCCTCGCGCAATTGCGTCCGGCTGAGGCCGCGCATCCGGGCCGCCATCGCCGCCACCCCCAGCGCGTTCCATGCGCCCGAGGTGTGGTAATCGCTGACAGTGGCGTGCAGCGACAGGGCGGCGCGGCCCGCCAGCTCATAGCCCAGCGTGGTGATGGCCAGCGCTTCAGGTCCCGAAAAATCCGGCACGGTTTCCGCCAGTGCGGCAATTGCCGGGATCACCACCACGCCGATATGGCCCTTGGTCGGGTAGTAACCGTCGTGGCCGTCGAGATTGTCGGTGGCGGTGGCGGCGGCATAGGCGGCACCGGCCACGCTGACCTTGCGGCCATCGAACAGCATCCGCGCAGCGTAGCTGTCCTCACCGCAGCCATAGAGCGCCACCGCGGTTTCGCGGGCGATACGGCCGGCCTCCATCGGGGTGGCGCCGATGGTGATCCCCAGGGTGTCGAGAAACATCAGCGCCGCGGCCTGGCGGGTGGTTTCCGGCAGGTCGCCGGGGGTAAGGCCGAAGGTGAAATCGGCGGCGCGGTCGAATGTGGCGGTCATGGCGGTTCTCTCGCAGGGCGGTTTCCGCAACAGGCTAGGCTCGATGGCGGCAGGTGACACACAAATTAAAGGGGGTCTGAGGAGCGGAATATTTCGTGAATGCTGCGCTTGGCGTCGCTTTCTGACCTCTCCGGGCCGCTAACTTCTGGGAATTGCAGCCCATTCCAAAGCATGGGATCATGGCCCCGAAACCGCCAGCGGACCGTTCCATGAAAAACCTGCCTCATCTGACATTCCTGCGCTCGTTCGAGGCCGCGGCGCGCTACCTCAGCTTCACCTCGGCGGCGGATGAGTTGAACTGCACCCAGTCGGCGGTCTCCAACCATGTGCGCAGCTTGGAAGAATTCATCGGCCGGCCGCTGTTTGTGCGCCATCCACGGTCCTTGTCGCTGACAGATGTGGGCGAGGCCTATCTGCCCTCGGTGCGTCACGCGCTGCAGGAGATCGACAGCGCCACCCAGCTCTTGATCTCGCAAAGCCACAAACGGGAAGTGGTGATTTCCTGCCCGGTCAGCCTGGCGGAGAAATGGCTGATCGACGTGATCGAGGATTTCACCAAGGCGCACCCCGATATCGATCTGACCATTCACAGCACCATCTGGGTCGATGTTGAGACCAACGTTTCGGACATTGCGATCACCATCAACCATGTCGACGATGTGATGGGGCCGGCGGTCAAGCTGTGGGATGAAAAGCTGGCGCTTGTCTGCTCGCCGGAGTTCCGGGTAGCCGGTGAGCCGCTGAGCAGACCGGAACAGCTGGCGGAGGCCAAGCTGATCCACATCCTGGGCCGCCCGGTCTATTGGGAAAAGATCGCCAAGCATTACGGGCTGTCCGGGATCGAGCTGAAGGGCGGCTTGCAGACCAATTCGTCCAACATGGGGCTGGAATTTGCGGTCAATGCGCTTGGCTGTGTGGTGCTGCCGAAATCGCTGGTGCGTTCGCATGTGGAGGCCGGGCGGCTGATGGAGCCGTTCGACTTTGATCTAGATTGCCCCTGGACCTATTTCGCCACCTTCAAGGACAAGGCGGCGACGCCTTCGGTTAAGCATTTCAAGACCTGGCTGCTGAAGGCGGCGGCGGAGATGGAGCTGTGAGGGCAGGCGGAAACGGCAGTTCGCATTGATTTCCTGTCCGTCTGCGCGTATATACATGCATATATACGGAAGGCGCATCGATGATTGAAACCAAGATCAGAAAAGTCGGGAACTCTGCTGTCATCACCCTGACGACAGAGATGCTCACCATGCTGGACGCCAAGGAAGGCGACACGCTGTTTGTGGTGCGCGGCGATGACGGCAGCCTCAGGGTCATGGCGCATGATCCCTCGGTGGCCGAGGCGCTGGCCGCGGCTGAGATTGTGATGGATGAGAACCGCGACCTGCTTCAGGCCTTGGCGTGAGCACATATAAATGGGTGCCGCTGGCAGCCGTGATTGTCTTTCATGACCGGCAGATTGCCCGCCATGGGGGCGCGGCGGGGATGCGGGACAAGGCGCTTTTGGAGATGGGCTGCGCCCGGGCGATGAACCTTGCGGCCTATTCGGACGCCGGCGTTGCCGAGGTCGCTGCGGCCTATGCGTTCGGGATCGCCAAGGCGCATGCGTTCGTGGATGGCAACAAGCGCACGGCTTTTGTGACTGCCGTCACCTTCTTGCGCTTGAACGGCTTTCAGTTCCGCCCCGATCCGGTGGAGGGTGTCCGGATGATGGAAGACCTCGCCACCGGAGATGTGGATGAAGTGGCATTTGCAGCTTGGCTGACGGCTGGGATGCAGCCGGTATAACTCTGCACTGACAGGAAAGCACCGCCCGGACCAAGGCCGGGCAGCGCCCGATCCTCCCGTCAAACCGCAGGTTTGCCTCTGGCAAACGTGGGAGGGCGCTTTCGCACCCACCCAGGACCGGGCGCTGCCCTTGGTGTTTTGGTTTACCTGACCCGTGTGGTTTCAGGCCCGCAGGCGTGTGCCCTTGGGGTCGAAGGGGGCCGCTTCCAGGATCCGTGCCTTGTGCGGTTTGCCGAGAATGAAGACCTCGACCTCATCGCCCGGCTTGGCAACCGCCGGGTTGGCATATCCCAGCGCCAGCGACTTGCCGACCGAATAGCCATAAGCGCCCGAGGTGACCCGGCCTGCCGGCTGGCCGTCCGGGGTGAAGATCGGCTCGCCGCCGGAGGCATCGGCATCATTCACCGCGTCGATCTCAAAGGCCGACAGCATCTCGCGCGGGGCGTTGTCCTTTACTTTCAGATAGGCGTCCTTGTTGAGGAAGTCCTTGTCCAGCTTGATGAGCCCGGCCAGGCCAACCTCCTGCGGCCAGTATTCCTGGCTGTATTCGCGGCCCCAGGAGCCATAGCCCTTTTCGATCCGCAAGGAGCCAAGCGCACGGCCGCCGACCGGACCGCCGCCGAACTCTTTTGCGGCTTCCAGAAGGGCCGCGTAGAGCTTGACCTGGTCCTCTTCGGCACAGTGAAGCTCCCAGCCCAGATCGCCGGTGAAGGACACGCGGATCGCCAGGCATTCCACCTCCGCCACGTCGATGGTGCGCGAGCGCATGAAGCGGAAGGATTCGTTCGACAGATCGGCATTGGTCAGCCGCTGCAGCATGCCGCGCGATTTTGGACCGGCGACGTTGAAGCCCGCGATGCGGTTGGTGGCGACCTCGAATGTAGTGCCCTCCGGCAGCTCCACCATGTTGAAGAAGCGCTGGTGATAGCGTTCCGCCATGCCGGAGCCGACCATCATGTACTCGTCATCCGCCACCTTGGTGATGGTGAAGTCGCCGGCCACGCCGCCACGGACCGAGATCAGCGGGGTCAGGCAGGAACGGCCAACCTCAGTGGGCACCTTGTTGGCGACCAGCTTGTCCAGCCAGTCAAACGCGCCGGGGCCTTTGATAACGTAGTTGGCGAAGTTCGAGATGTCGATCACGCCGACGTTTTCGCGCAGCATGCTGACTTCGCGGCCCACCGGCTCCCACCAGTTCTGGCGGTTGAAGCTGTTGGTGTCCTGGGTGCCGGGGGTGCCGGAGAACCACAAGGGATGCTCCCAGCCGCAGTTCAGACCGAATACGCAGCCCAGTTCCTTTTGCAGCTCATACACCGGGCGCACACGGGCCGGGCGGCCGGCGCTGCGTTCCTCGTTCGGGAAATGGATGGCGAAACGGTGCGCGTACTGGTCCGCGACGCGGGATTTGGTGAACGCCTTGTCTGCCCAGTCGCCAAAGCGCGCCAGATCCCAGGCGAACATGTCGTATTGCGGCTCGCCCTCGATCATCCACTGGGCTGCCAGCAGGCCAAGGCCGCCGGACTGCGAGAATCCGGGGATGATGCCGGTGCAGCAGAAGTAATTCTTCAGCTCCGGCACCGGACCCCAGATGGCGTTGGAGTCGGGCGACCAGATCATCGGGCCGTTGATGACGCGTTTGACACCCGCGGTTTCGGCGCAGGGCACCCGCTCGGTGGCGCGGATCACGTTTTCCATGATCCGGTCCAGATCGTCCGGGAACAGCTCATGGGCAAAGTCCAGCGGGGTGCCGTTTTCGGCCCAGAAGCGCATGTCTTTTTCATAGGCGCCGATCAGGAAGCCGTTGCCTTCCTGGCGGAAATAGTATTCGCCGTCGCGGTCGGCGATCGAGGGCAGGCGGCGGCCCAGATTGGCAACCTCGCTGATGGATTCGGTGACGAAATACTGGTGCTCGGTTGGCTGCAGCGGCAGGGTGAGCCCCGCCATCGCCGCCACCTCGCGGCCCCAGAGGCCGCCTGCGTTCACCACCCACTGGGTGTGGATGTCGCCCGTTTCGGTTTTCACGATCCAGCTGCCGTCAGGCTGCTGCTCGGTGCCGATCACCGGGCAGAACCGTTCGATTTGCGCCCCCATGGCGCGGGCGCCGGCCGCATAGGCCATGGTGACGCCCGAGGGGTCCACATTGCCGCCATCGGGTTCGAACATGATGCAGCGGATGTCGTCGAACTGGGCCAGCGGGTGCAGCTCCTTGGCCTGTTCACGGCTGACCTCATGGAAGTTCAGGCCGTAGTATTTTGCCTTGGCCTCCTGCAGGCGCAGCTGATGCTCGCGCTGTTCGGTCTTGGCAAGATACAGCGAACCCGGCTGGAACACGCCGCAGCCCTGGCCGGTTTCCTTTTCCAGCTCCTTATACAGGTTCATGGTATAGTGCTGGACGCGGGTCACGTTGTTGTTGTCGTGCAGCCCGTGGATGTTGGCCGCGGCGTGCCAGGTGGAGCCGGCGGTCAGCTCGTCGCGCTCCAGCAGGACAACATCGGTCCAGCCGAGTTTGGCCAGATGGTAGAGGATCGAGCAGCCGACCAGGCCCCCGCCGATGACAACTGCCTGTGCATGGGTTTTCATGCGTCTGTTTCCCTTGCCTGCGCCTCTGGCACGGCTCGCCCCGCAGGCTGGGGAGAGCCGCCAATTCTGTCGTGGCGACCCTAGCTGCGAGCGGATGGGATGACCCGTGAAGAATTCAAACCCAATGGCCCCGGATTCGATGGGTCATCGGAGCGCGGGGCACTTCCTGCTGAAAGAGAGGCCGGGCTGCGTCTGGCCCTCCCCTGGGAATGCGCTGCCCTCAGCAAAATTGGGAGACGCTAACCTGCAATCTCTTTCATCACGGCGAGGAACTTCGCCACTTCACCGATGCTGTTGTAGTGGCACATGGAGACGCGGACGCAAGCCTCCATGCCAAGCGGTGTCAGGATATTGCCCGAGTAGTGATCCGCCTTGCGCAAATGGGTGCGGATGCCCTGCTCGTTCAGGCGCTTCACCACCTCCACCGATGGCACAGTATCCACAGCAAGCGATACCAGCCCTTCGCGCGCCGGGTTATCTGCGCCGCCCAGAATGGTGACGCCCTCTATCTCCGCCAGGCCGGGCAGGTTGCCGGTGCCATGGATCATTGCATCGGTCAGTGCCTTTTCATGGGCATGGATTGCTTCGCCCGCGGCCACGAATTTTTCGCGCCGGTCCGTGGCACCGCTGACTTCGCCGCCGAGCCATTCCAGGTAATCGGCCACATCGGAGAGAGTTGCATAGCTGCCGGTGTCGCGGGTGCCCATTTCCCAGTTGTCCTCCGGTCCGTCGATCAGCGAATTGTGCGGCAGCTTGGTCAGCCGATCGGAGATCCAGGCCAGCCCGTAGCCGTGGCGCGAAAACATCTTGTAGGGCGAGATCACATAGCCGTCGGCGCCGTAGGCCGTCAGGTCAATGCGGCCATGGGCGGCATGCTGGATGCCGTCGACGATGATCAGACAGTCCGGCGCCACCTCGCGGATGGCGGCGGCGCAGGCGGCAAGGTCGACGCCCATCCCCGTCACGGGGGAGGTATGGACGATGGTGGCGACAACCGTTTCCGGGGTGACCGCCTGGGCGTAGGCCTCTGCAGTGATGGTGCCGGTGGCGTTGTCATGCGGGATCAGCACATGGTTCTGCCGCGCCACCCCGGCCCAGCGGGCACAGGCGGAGCGGGTGGCCGGATGCTCCAGCGTCGAACCCAGAACGGTGCCGCCCTCAGGCGAGCCGAGACAGGCGTTCATGATCAGGCGGAACAACAGCTCGGTGCCGCTTTCGCCGGCAAAGAACTGGCCGCCCGCCGCGTTCATGAAAACGCGCATATCGTCCTTGGCCTTGGCGATGACCCGCACCAGCTCGTGGCTGCCGGGGTTGTCGCGGCCCTGGTTGTCGGCGATCGCGGCATAGCGGGCGGAGGTTTCCACCACCGAGTTCAGCGTCAGCGCGCCGCCGGCGTTTTCAAAGAAGATGCGGCTGCCCTGCTGCGGGCAGGTGTCAACTTGGGTAAAGCGGGCGCGGATTTTGTCCAACAGGGTGTCGGTGATCTGGGTCATAGCATGTCCAACCGGGCAAGAGTTCAATTTGCCGCTACAGTAGGGCTGTTGCGAGGCGGGAGCATGCAATAAATTCACAGGCTGAGAAGCGGAAAATTCTGTGGCTGCCGCTTGAGCCTGCGATAGAGGAAGGAACCGCCCGGCGCCACCGCCGGGCAGCGCCCGACCCTCCCCAATGGAAGGCGCTTCGCCGGAGCCCTGGGTCGGACGCTGCCCTTGGTTGGTGGAAACAATCCTAGCTCAAATTTAGGTGATGAACCCTGGAAACGGCGCGCGCAGGGCCGCCCGGTGCACCATCTCCGACAGCGTGATGATGTCGAACACCGGCCGTTTCAGCTCGGCCTGCAGGGCATGGGCATAAGGCGGCAGATCGGTGCATTCCAGCACGATCGGGCCGATCTCCGGGTTGCGCGTGATCATACCCCTGGCTGCGGCCAGAAGCTCCGCTTCGACCTTGGCCAGATCCATCGCGGTGCGTTCATTGCGCAGGATCACGGTGGTAAACTCCTCAGCCTCATCCAGCCCCTGCACCACTATCGGCGTGTGTTCTGCACCCGCGCCTTGCAGGTGCGCCCGGGTCAGGCTGGCGGCGGAGGCGGTGATCACACCAACCGGGCGCCCGGTCATCTGATGCGCCAGCGGCACCTGGATCAGCGAGGAGACAAACACCGGCACGTTCACCGCCGCCGCGATCTCCCGCTGGAAAATCGCCAGAAACCCGCAGGAGCCGGTGATCGCCCGCACGCCTTTGTCTTCCAGCCGTTTGGCGGCGCCGATCAGCCGGTCCTTCATCTCACCCGTCGGGTTGGCCAGAAGTTTCGGAACGGTGATCCCGTCCAGCATCTCATAAAGCGTGGTGAAGCCGAGGCTGGAGGGGTTCTTGATATGGCCGGGGGGTTTGGGGAAATAGCTTTCCAGCGCCAGAACGCCGATGGAGACGCCGCAGATATTCTGCCCGCCGGGGTGAATGGTCATGTCCTGATCCTTTCATACCGCCGCGTGCGGAACGGCGAGAGGTCTGCGTTGATTGCGGTGCGGCTCACGATATCCGCCACCAGCCGCCCGGTTTTCGGCGCCATCATCAGGCCATAGTGGCTGTGGCCGAAGGCGGCGATCAGATCGGGGAAGCCCTCCACCTCGCCGATGCAGGGCAGGCTGTCGGGCAGGCTGGGGCGCTGGCCGGACCAGGTGTCCAGATCGCCCGCCTGCAGATCAGGCAGCAGCGCGCGGGCCAGCTGCACCAGCCCGTCCAGCCGTTTCTGGTTCACGGGCTGATCGAGGCCTGCAAATTCCGCAGTACCGGCGACCCGAAGACCTTCCAACATCGAGGAGGCCACGAATTTCATATCCATATCCATGACCGAATGATTGAGCGCGACCCCCGGGTTCCGGAACGACACATGGTAGCCGCGCTCGGATTCCATCGGGATGCTGATGCCAAGCGGTTTCAGCAGCTCACCGGACCAGACCCCCATCGCCAGCACCAGCTTGGGCGTCCATTCCTGGCCCGCGCCGGTGGTGTAAGTCCAGCCGCCGGTCTCGGACGGCAGGATGCCCCGCACGGTCCGGGTCAGGATTTCGCCGCCGATGGACTGGAACTTTTCCGCCAGAACAGTGCCGATCCGCCCCGGTGACGTCGCCCGTGCCTGGCCTTTGATCAGCACCGCGGCCTGGAACTCAGGCGTCAGCGCCGGTTCCAGTGCGCGTAGCTCGGCGGCGCCGATGCGTTCCATCTCCGCCCCCTGTGCCGCCCGCAGCCGGTTGCCGGTGCTGTTCAGATCAGCCTCTTCCGGATTGCGGGAGGCGTGGATGTAATAGCTGTCCTGCACCAGATCCTCATGGCCGGTGCCCGCCAGATGCAGACGGTAGCTGTCCACGCAATCCCCGCACAGGAACCCCATCGCCTCCGAGATCCGCTGGATCCGGCCCGCGCGCCCCTCCGACAGGAACCGCAGTCCCCAGGGCGCCATCTTGGGCAGGTAGCCGGGCTTCACCGTGACCGGCCCCAGCGGGTCCAGCAGCCAGCCCGGAACTTTCTTCCACAGCCCCGGCATCGATTGCGGCACCACCGACCAGGGGGAGATGATCCCGGCATTGCCGTAAGAGGTCGCCTGACCGGGTGCGTCCCGGTCGATCAGCCGGACCCGCAGGCCCCGCCCGGCCAGGGACAGGGCCGAGCAGATGCCGACGATCCCCGCCCCCAGGACCGTCACATCGGGGGTGGCTGAAGTGCTCATCGCGCCGTCTCAGTCTGCAGTTTGCGCTGCTGGCCCAGCTGCTGCACCAGCACTGGCGCCATCACCACCAGGGCCGTGAGGTCGGAACCGCCAGAGGGCGCCACCAGCAACAGGCCGCCGATGGCCATCAGCAGCCGCCAGATGCCGCTAAGCGGGGCCAGGAAGTAAGCCGACACGGCGGTGGCGATGGCAAAAACGCCAGCCGCGCAGGTCACTGTGACCTGGGTGAAGCTCAGCAGGGTGAAATGCTCCGGCAGCACGATCAGCATGGTGGGCGCATAGACAAACACCATCGGAACCATCAGCTTGCCCAGCCCCAGAGTGAAGGCATTGAGGCCGGTGCGGAACGGGTTGGAGCCGGCAATCCCCGCCGCCGCATAGGCCGAGGCGCAGACCGGCGGGGTGATCTCGGAAATCACACCGTAGTAGAGCACGAACATATGGGTCGCCAGCGGCGGCACGCCCAGCTGGCTGAGGGCCGGCGTCGCAACCGCGACCAGCATGATGTACAGCGCAGTGGTCGGCAGGCCGGCCCCCATCAGGATACAGGCCATTGCGATCAGCACCAGCGACAGGAACTGCTGGATCGACGGCTGGCTGAACGCCCCGATGCTGGTCCAATCCAGCAGCGGCGCAATCGCCGTTGCCATATCCTCGGCTCCACCGGTGACCATGAAGCCGAGGCGGAAGCCGACGCCGGTGGTGTTGATCACACCCACCACGATGCCCACAGCAGCCGAGGCCGCGCCGACCGCCAGCGCGTATTGCACGCCGACATGGAAGCTGTCGAACAGGTCGCGGAAGCTCTGCCGTTCGTTGCGGTGCAGGCAGCCGATGAACGTCAGCGCCGCCAGCATCCCGGCCATCACCGGTGTGTAGCCCTCGCCGGAATAAGGCGAAGCCTTCCAGAATATGAACCCGAGCAAGGCCAGCGGCACCAGCAAGGTTGCCGGTTTGTCAAAGGCGCAGAACCCGACCACGACACACAGACTGAGGCCGATAAAGGCCGCCATGTTGGGCGAATATCCCGAGAACAGCACCAACAGCAGTGCTATCAGCGGCACAATAGTGTACCAGCCGTCTTTCCACACGGCCAGGAACTTCGGCAGCTGTTCCTTGGGATAGGCGGTCAGGCCCAGCTTCTTGGCAGTGAAATGCACGATCGAGATCACCCCGATGTAATGCATCATCGCCGGCACAATCGCTGCAATCACGATGGTTGTGTAAGGCACCTCCAGATACTCGGCCATCAGGAAAGACGCCGCCCCCATGATCGGCGGGGTGATCTGCCCGCCTGCCGAGGCCGCGGCCTCGACCCCGCCTGCGAAATGGCCGGGATAGCCCATTTTCTTCATGTTGGGGATGGTGAGCGAGCCGGTGGAAACGGTGTTGGCAATCGAAGACCCCGAGATCGTGCCGAAGAAAGCCGAGGAGACAACCGACACTTTGGCCGGGCCGCCGGTGTAGCGGCCTGCCATGATCATCGCATTGTCGACAAAGAACTGCCCCAGCCCCATCCGCTGCGCCACCACGCCGAACAGCACAAAGTGGAACACCACGGTGGACACCACCCACAGCGTCACGCCGAATATGCCTTCGGAGGGGAAGTACATGTTGTTGACGAACTGCTGCCAGTTGACGCCCGGATGCTTGAGGATCTGCGCCGGCATATAGGGGCCGAACAGCGCATAGACCATGAACACCAGGATGATCAGCGGCAGCACAAAGCCGATGGTGCGCCGCGCGATCTCCAGCACCGTCAGGATCAGCACCGAACCAAAGAACACATCCAGGCTGGACGGGTTGCCCTGCCGCAGCGCCTGTTCGGCAATGTCGAACCCGAACATGTCAAAACCGCGCCAGCTGACCCACAGGAACAGTGCGGCAGCCATGCTGAAGCCGGTCAGTGCCCAGTCATACAGCGGCACGTTGCCGGGGCGCAGCGGGTTGGGGCCGCGCCATTCCAGGCTGCGGGCGGACCTGATCAGCGGGAAGCCGACAAAGATGAACAGAAACAGCCCTGCTAGGTGAATGCCCATATGCACATGGTCCACCGGAGTGCCGAACCCGGCCGTCCACAGGTGATACAGCGCAAAGGCAATGCTGGCCCAATAGATGAACCCCGTCAGCCTGGGTCCGTTGCTGCGCGTGTTCAGAGCGGAGTCATACTGTTTCTCCAGCTCTTCCAGCGCTTTAGTGTCAAGGTGAGTGTCCAGTGACATCGGGGTTTCCAGTCTAGTAGTGTCAACGGCGCGTGCCGCATGCATCCGCGCCTTTTCAGGTTGCAGGCGGGCAGGGGAGCCGGGAATCAAAGGGCGGCAGCATGGCGGACCTTGCTGCCGCAGTTCAGGGGGGGGAGGCGTTACTTCAGCATGCCAACTTCGCGGTAAAACCGCTCCGCCCCCGGGTGCAGCGGCACACCGATGCCCTCCACGCCTTCCAGCGCGGTTTCCAGGGTGATCGCCTTGCCTTTGGGGTGGCCGTTGTCCAGCAGCTTACGGGCCGTGTCGGACCACATCGCCTTGGTGATGCCATAGATCAGCTCTTCATCCATATTGGCATTGGTGACCAGCATGCCGGAAACCGCCACGGTGTTCACGTCATAGTCCACACCCGGATAGGTGCCTGCCGGAATGGTCGACGGGATGTAGTAGGGCACAGTGGTGTTGGCTTGTTTGATCTCTTCCGCCGACCAGTTGTGCAGCTCCATCCCCTTGGTGTTGTCCAGCTGGATCATCGCCGCAATCGGGGTGCCGCCAGCATAGAAATAGGCGTCCAGCTGACCGTCGGCGATACGTTCGGCGGATTGGGCGTTGTTCAGTTCGGCCTCGTCGATGTTGTCGCGGTTGACACCGTGGTCGTCCAGGATCAGCTCCACCGCGATCTGGGTGCCGGAACCGGCCTGGGCAATGCCCACGCGCTTGCCCTTCAGGTCGGCGAGACCGTCCAGCTTGTGGCCGTCGGGCAGCACCAGATGCAGGTCTTCCGGGAACAGGTTGGCAATGACCCGCAGATCGGGCTTGGCGTTGCCTTCGAATTTGCCCGTACCGTGATAGGCGAAATGCAGGGTTGCAGCACCGGAGAGGCCCGCTTCCATCTGGCCTGTTTGAATTGCGTTCACATTATGGGCCGAGGCATTGGTTGACTGCGCCATCGCCACCAGGCCGGGCACGCCGCAGTTGCCGCCCTCGTCACAGGCGCGCGAGCCGGGCGGGTTGGAAATCGCGTTGGCGATGATGCCGCCGATCGGGAAGTACGTGCCGCCCGCGCCGCCAGTGCCAATGCGGAAAAAGGTCATGTCCTGCGCCACCGCGGCGCCAGTCAGCATGGTGCAGGCCAATGCGGCCCCGGTCAGTTTCTTGAAAATTCCCATTGTCTCTTCCCTTGGTTTGCCGGCTGCGGCGTTTCCCCGCAGCTCTCTCCTCTGATGCTTGCATCATGGGGAAGGAAAAACATAAGAGCAAATTTAAAAATATACGGTATGTATAGACTGAATTTATATATCTTTGCGCCGGGAGCCCGAAAATGAATTCTCACCAGCTTGCGGTTTTTCATGAGGTCATGAAGACCGGCTCCGTCAGCCAGGCGGCGCGCAACCTGCACCGCACCCAGCCTGCCATCAGCGCTGCGATCAAGACGCTGGAGGAGGAACTGGGCCTCACCCTGTTCCTGCGCGAGGGCCGCCGCCTGGTGCCGGTGCCCGAAGCGCAGTATCTGATGGAGGAGGCGACAGAGATCCTGTCGCGGATGGAGACCGCGCAGCAGAACCTGGCCAACATGCGCGACCGGGTGCAGGGCTCGATCCGTATCGTGGCGATGCCGGGGCCGTCGACCTATCTGCTGCCGGAGTTCATCAGCCGCTTTGTCGGCGGCAAGCCGGAGGTGCGGGTAACACTGGCGACGCGCTCCTCGCCGCAGGTGCGCAGCCTGGTGGCGGCCGGCAGTTTCGACATCGGTTTCTGCGACATGTCCCGGTTCCGCGGCGACCGTAAGCTGTATACGGCAGAGGAGCTGCCCAGCAATTGCCTCTGCGCAGTGCCGGCCGGCCATCCGCTGGCAGAACGAGCGGTGATCACCGCTGCCGATTTGAACGGGTTGCCGATGGGGGCGCTGCAGCCGGATCACAACACCTATCAGGCCACGTCGCAGGCGTTTCTGGCGGCGGGCGCCGAATTCAACCTGCGCTATGACGCGCAGTATTTCCTGCCGCTGTTCCACTTTATCGCAGCGGGACAGGCCTGTGCCGTGGTTGATGTGCTGAGTGCCGAAAGTTACCGCCGCAGCAACGCGGGCGCACCACGGATTCGGTTTCTGCCGTTCGACCCTCAGATCCCCTTCGGCTATTCGATCCTGACCCCCAGCGGCCGCCCATTGTCGCAGCTTGCGGCCAGCTTTGCCGAGGGGTGGCGGCGGTATGTCACTGATCTTCTGGCAGAAACCGCCAGGTAACCGGATCTGGGTTAACCCGGAAACCCGACTGAACGAGGTCTGATGAACAAATGGCTGGCGGCGCTTGAAAATTTAGTCTTCACATCTGTCTGCAAAATTGTATACAGCTTAGAGCACAGACCCGGATATCAGCTCCGGACAGTTTTCACGACGGCTTGCAGGGGGCACCCATGAAGAACACGATGAACGGCGCCGAGGCGATGGTACGCTCTTTGGAGGCGCATGGCGTCACCCATATCTTCGGCCTCTGCGGCGATACCACTCTGCCATTCTATGATGCGATGAACCGGCTGGAGCACGGCATCACCCACGTTCTCACTCGCGATGAACGCAGCGCGGCCTATATGGCCGACGGGTTTTCCCGGGTAACCGGCCGGGTGGGTGTGTGCGAGGGTCCGTCCGGCGGCGGCGCCACCTACATCCTGCCCGGGCTGATCGAGGCCAACGAAAGCTCTTATGCGGTGCTGGCGATCACCACTGACATTTCGGTGGGGTCCTACGGGAAATTCCCGCTGACAGAAGTGGATCAGGACGCGCTGATGCGGCCGCTGACCAAGTTCAACACGGTGATCAAGCGCGCCGACCACATCCCGCGCATGGTGCGCCAGGCGTTCCGCGCGATGACCACCGGGCGGTCCGGCTCGGCGCATCTGGGGCTGCCCTATGACATCCAGTATGACGACGTTCCCGCCGATGATATCTGGGGCGATCCAAAACATCACAGCTACCCTGCCTACCGCGCAGCACCTGAACCGGGCGCCGCAGAGGCTGCGGTGGAGGCCATCCTCACGGCCAAATCACCGCTGATTGTCTGCGGCGGCGGCGTGGTGATCGCGCGCGCGATGGAGGAGCTGGGCAAGATAGCCAGCCGTCTCGACATCGCTGTGGGCACCTCGATCTCCGGCAAGGGGTCACTTGCCGATACCCATCCGCAGTCGCTGGGCGTTGTCGGCTCCAACGGCGGCACCGACGAGACCTGGGAGATGATGGAGGGCGCCGATCTGGTGGTCTTCATGGGCTGCCGGGCGGGGTCCACCACCACCTCGCGCTGGGAGGCGCCGAAGCCCGGCCAGCGCATCGTGCATTTCGACAACGACCCGATGACCATCGGCGCTAACTATCCGACCGAAGTGGGCGTGGTGGCTGATCTGAAACTGGCGCTGCAAGCGGTGAATGCCTGTCTTGATGCCCGCAAGGGCAATCTGCCGTCCTTTGGCGGTGCTGCAAAAATCGCGGATATCAAGCAGCGCAAGTTCGCCAAGTTCGAAAAACTGGCGAATAGCAAGACCGAACAGGTCCTGCCCGAGCAGATCATCCACGCGCTGAACCGGAACCTGCCCGATGACGCCATCGTGGTTTCCGACCCCGGCACCAGCTGCCCCTACTACAATGCGTACTCGCAGCAGAAACATCCGGGCCGCCAATACATCACCAACCGGGCGCACGGCGCTTTGGGCTATTCCTTGTCGGCCTCGCTTGGCGCCTGGTTCGGGCGGCCCGGTGCCAAGGTCGTGGGGATGATGGGCGACGGCTCCTTCAACTTCACCTGCGGCGAGCTGGAAACTGTGGTGCGCTGCGCGGCCCCGATCACCTATGTAGTGTTCTCCAATGCCAACTTCGGCTGGATCAAGGCCAGCCAGCGCGAAGATTGCGATAAGCGCTATTACAATGTCGACTTCAACCGCACCAACCACGCCGCCGTGGCCGAAGCATTTGGAGTCAAGACATGGCGGGTTGAGCGGTCCGAGGATCTGGACCCGGCACTCACGGAGGCGTTTGCCCATGACGGCCCGACCCTGATCGATGTGGTCTGCCAGGCGCTGGAAGACTCCGCGGCCCCGGTCCGCCGCTGGATGGGGTGAGGTCTGCTGGTCTGACAAGGTCTCTTCCGTCCGTCCGCCCCCAATGGGCGGGCGCTGCCCTCGGTCTTTTCGTTCAAACCAATAAGTTTTACTGCGCCCGATTTTATTTTTCCGCCAAGCGGGTTATCAACCCTGAAACCGGCATTCAGGAAAGGCGCCCCAATGGAAAACCCTACCGCCCCCAAAGCCGGCGCCATGCTGCATCTGCGCGGCAACACGCTGTTTGAAGGCGACCCGGTGGCGCTGCCGCTGACGCAAAGCTCCATGTACCACCTGCCGGGCGACTGGACGGGCGGACCTAGCTATGGCCGGGTGGACAACGCCACCTGGGAGCATCTGGAACATGTGCTGGCCTATCTGGAAGACGCGCCAACGCTGGCCTTCCCCTCCGGCATGGCGGCGATTTCGGCGGCGTTGTTCGCCACCGTAAAAGCAGGGTCAAAACTGCTGATCCCCTCGGACGGCTATTACGTCACCCGGCGCCTCAGCGAGCGGTTTTTGCAAAACCTCGGTGTTGAGGTGGAGCAGCGCCCCACTACCAGCTTCGCGGACGGCGGGTTTGAAGGCTTTGACGTTGTTTTTGCGGAAACACCGTCGAATCCCGGGCTGGATCTCTGCGATCTGCGCGCCATTGCAGATGCGGTTCATGCGGCGGGCGGGCTGCTGATCGTCGACAACACCACCATGACACCTTTGGGCCAGCGCCCGCTGGAGCTGGGCGCGGATGTGGTCGCGGCCTCCGATACCAAAGCGCCGGGCGGGCATTCGGATGTGCTGATGGGGCATCTGGCCACCCGCAACGAAGAAATCCTGCAGGCCGCGCGCGAATGGCGTCAGTTCGGCGGCGGCATCCCCGGCCCGCAGGAGGCCTGGCTGGCGCACCGGGGCTTGGAGACTTTGGAGATCCGCTTTGACCGGATGTGCAGCACGGCGCAGGTGCTGGCCGAACGGCTGGCGGCGCATCCGCGGGTGCAGGCGATCCGTTTTCCCGGCCTGGCGTCTGACCCGTCGCATGGACTGGCGAAACAGCAGATGTTGCGGTTCGGGTTTTTGATCTCAGTCACTCTCGACAGCGCTGAACAGGCGGACGCGTTTATCAACAACTGCCCGCTGATCCGTGCTGCGACGTCGTTTGGCGGGGTGCATACATCGGCGGAACGCCGCGCCCGCTGGGGTGATGCGGTGGCGCCGGGGTTCGTGCGGATCTCGGTCGGGACCGAGCCGGCGGAGGAACTGTGGAACGCCATGGCGGCTTCGCTCGCGGCGCTTGGCAGCTGAGCCGGGGCAGGGCGTCAAGTCAGCGTCTGATAGAGCGAAGCGATCCAGTTGCTGACGGCCTTCACCTCGTCGCGCTGACCTGCGCGGTCGTTGATCACCATGTAATGCGAGCGGCGTTTCGGCAGCGTGTATGCAGTTGGCGCAAGGACCAGGCCCTGTTCGATATATTGCCGGGCAAAGCTTTCCAGCACCATCGTCACCCCGTGCCCTGCGGCCACCGTTTGCAATGCCAGCAGTGAAGAATCGGCCTTGAGCCAGTCGGTGGTCACCTGCAAGGTCAGCCCGTGCAGATCGGCCAAGCGGCCCCAGTCGGTTTCCGAGCCGATGATCTGCACCACATCAGCACGGGCGAGGTCAGCGATGGATGGGCTGCCGCCCAGGGCCGCGGCATAGGCGGGGCTGCAGACCGGAACGGCGCTTTCGTGGCCCAGATGCAGGATCTGGATTTCCTGCCAATCGCCGGAACCATAGCGGATATCAATATCCAGCGCCTGCTCATCAAAGCGGCTGGCCCAGACGGTGGTCGACAGTTGCACGAAGATATCCGGGTGTTCTGCCTGGAACCGGGCCAGTTGCGGCGCGATCACCAATGCGGCGCAGGAGATAGTGGCGCGCAAATGCACCACCCGCTTGCGCTTCCTGCTGAACAGCCCGGTGGTGGCGCGCTGCATGTCGTCAAAGGATTTACGGATCGGCTGGGCGTAGGCCTGGCCGGTGTCGGTCAGTGCAACGCCGCGGGCCAGGCGTTTGAACAGCTGGGTGTTCAGATGCTTTTCCAGCAGCCGGATCTGCTGGCTGATGGCGGCGGGCGTCAGGCCCAGTTCCTCGGCGGCGGCAGAGAAACTGTTGAGCCGTGCGGCGGCCTCAAAAGCTTTCAGCCAGGTGACATGGGGCAGATCGGTCATGCGTGCCATTAAGCATAGTTAGGCCTTAGGGGCAAAACCCATTGTTTGATTTACGCCAAGGACGCTGCGCAAGGTCGCGGCAAACAAGCGGACTTGGCACGTTATGGCGCAAACATTTGATTTCATTATTGTCGGGGCCGGATCGGCGGGTTGTGTGCTGGCCGACAGGCTGACTGCGAATGGCCGGCACAAGGTGCTGCTGATCGAGGCGGGCGGCACCGACCGGCGGTTCTGGATCAAAATCCCGGTGGGCTACGGCTTTACCTTCTCGGACCCGGCGGTGAACTGGCGTTACTCTGCTGCGGCGGATCCGGGGCTGAACGGGCGCGCGGCCTATTGGCCGCGGGGCAAGGTGCTGGGCGGGTCAAGCTCGATCAACGCGATGGCCTATGTGCGCGGGCTGCCGCATGATTTCGACGATTGGGAGGCCGCTGGCGCCGCAGGCTGGGGCTGGGCGGCCGTGCGCCGCAGCTATGAGGCGCTGGAGAGCCATGATGAATGCCACGAAGGAGCGCGCCGCCTGCGCGGGGCGGGTCCTGTGCGGGTCACGGACCTCAGCGCGCGGATGCATCCCTTTGCCCGCAACTTCCTGGCCGCGGGGCACGAGATGGGATGGCCGGTGCTGCCGGACATGAATGCGTCTGCCGATGCCGGCGCCAATACCCTGCCAAGCGAGGGCATAGGATTCGTGCGCAGCACTGTGAAGGACGGGCGGCGCTGGTCTTCGGCGGATGCGTTTCTGCGGCCTGCGATGAAGCGCGGCAATCTGACCGTGGTCAGCGGTGCACTGGTGGAGAAGGTGCTGACTGCCGGCGGGCGCGCCACTGGGGTGGCCTACCGGGTGAAAGGGCGGCAGAAGCAGGCGACGGCAGCGCGGGAGGTGATCCTGAGCGCAGGTGCGGTGAATTCGCCGCAGCTGCTGCAACTATCCGGCATCGGCCCGGCGGGGTTGCTGCAGCGGCACGGAATCAAAGTGGCGCAGGATCTGCCGCAGGTCGGGCAGGGGCTGCAGGATCATCTGGCGGTGTCGCATTTCTTTTGGGCCAATACCGCGACGCTGAACAACCGGCTGGGCAGCTTTGCCGGGCAGATGAAGGCCGGGCTGCAATATATGCTGACCCGCAAAGGGCCGCTGAGCGTTCCGGTCAATCAGTGCAGCGGCTTTGTCCGCACCAAGGGCGCGGCGCTGCCGGATGTGCAGGTCTATTGCAACCCGGCGTCTTATTCGACGCGTCCCAATGGCAAGCCGCAGATCGACCGGGACAATGGTTTCCTGCTGTGCGTGCAGCCCAGCCGGCCGACCAGCCGGGGGCAGATCAATATCCAGTCCGCGGACCCCGCGCAGGCGCCGCTGATTGAGCCGAATTCGCTGTCAACGGATGCGGACAAGGCAACAGCTGTGCGCGCAAGCCGCCTGCTGCAGGCCCTGGCGGCAATCCCGGCAATCACGCGCGTCACCCGCGAACGGCGGGCGCCGGATATCATCGGGATGGATGACAGCACTTTGCTGGAGAATTTCCGGGAACGCTCAGGCAGCGTGTTCCATGCCTCCTGCACCTGCCGGATGGGCAATGATGCCGCGGATTCGGTTCTGGATGCGCGCCTTAGGGTGCACGGGGTGGCGGGGCTCCGGGTGATCGATGCCTCTGCCTTTCCGAATGTGACCTCGGGCAACACCAATGCTCCAACCATGATGCTGGCGGCGCGCGGTGCCGACCTGGTGCTGGAAGACAATGAAAACAGGCCCTTGGCGGCTGAATGACAGGGAAACCCTTGATGAAACTCGACAAGATCGAAACCTTTGTGTTCGGCAATCCGCCGCCGCGCCACGGCGGGCGGTACTTTATCTTTGTGCGCCTGACCACTGCCTGCGGCATCACCGGGGCGGGGGAGATCTATAACGCCACCTTTGGCCCGGACCTGTGCTGCGCGATGGCCGAGGAGATGTTTGCCCGCCAGTTCGAAGGCTGCGATCCGCATCATATCGAGAAACTGTGGCGCAAGTCTTATGGCGCGGGATACACGCTGCGGCCCGATGTAACTGTTATGGGCGTCCTCAGCGGGCTGGAGATGGCCTGCTGGGACATCATCGGCAAGGCTGCGGGCAAACCGGTTTATCAGCTGATGGGCGGGCAGGTGCATGACCGCCTGCGCAGCTATACTTACCTCTATCCGCCGGAAGGGGATGTGTATCCGGACCCGGACATGCCGAATGTCTACAACGATCCGGACATTGCTGCCGAGGTTGCGCTGCAACGGGTGGAGCAGGGCTTCACCGCGGTGAAATTCGACCCTGCCGGGCCTTATACGATCTATGACGGCCATCAACCGCGGCTGGAGGATCTGGAGCGCAGCGAATTGTTCGTCAAACGCATCCGCGAGGCGGTCGGCACCCGGGCGGACCTGCTGTTCGGCACCCATGGGCAATTCACCGTTTCCGGCGCCAAGCGGATGGCGCGGCGGCTGGAGCCCTATGAGCCCTTGTGGTTCGAAGAACCCACAACGCCGGAGAATCCCGCCGATATGGCGGAGGTGGCGCGGTTCACCTCGGTGCCGATCTCGACGGGCGAGCGGCTTTGCACCAAGCACGAATTTGCGCGGGTGCTGGAGGCAGGTGCGGCCTCGATCCTGCAAATGGATCTGGGACGCGTCGGCGGCCTGCTGGAGGCCAAGAAGATCGCCAGCATGGCCGAAACCCGGCAGGCCCAGATCGCACCGCATCTCTATTGCGGGCCGGTGGTGGCGGCGGCGAACATCCAAATCTCCACCTGCAGCCCGAACTTTCTGATCCTGGAATCGATCGGCCGCTTTGAGGGGCCGTATATGTCCTGCCTGAAATCCTCGATCACCTGGGAAGAGGGCTATGTGATCCCGTCTTCCGAGCCGGGCCTGGGGGTGGAGCTGGATGATGAGGCCATTGCCGCCAGCCCCTATACCGGCAGCGCATTGCATCTGGATCTGGTGCAGGAGCCGGTTGTGCAGTGAGGCTGCGGCCCTGAACGAACGGGCGGCAGGGGCTTATGCCCCTGCCGCCGCTTTTCAGGCCTTGGGTGGATCAGATCCCGGATTTCACCTTGGTCCAGGCGCGGCTGCGCTGGCGCAGGGCACGGGCGCCCAGGCTCTTGTCGGGGAACAGCCGGGCCAGGGTTTCGGCGTCCGGATAGATCCCCGGATCCGACAGGATCTCGGGCAGCACATGGGCATCGGCCGCCGCGTTTGCATTGGCAAAGAAGACGGTGTTGGAGACCTCGGCAATCACCTCGGGCTGCAGCATGTGGTCGATGAAGGCATAGGCTTCATCCACATTTGCGGCGTCCTCCGGGATCGCCATCAGGTCGATCCACATCAGGGTGCCCTCCTTGGGGATGGAGTACAGGATTTCGACGCCATTGCCGGCCTCCAGCGCCCGCGCCTGGGCAATGCCCGCGTCGCCGGAATACATCACCGCGAGGCAGACATTGCCGCCCGGCAGATCAGTGGCGGGTTTCTGGTTGCTGAAATAGGTGATGTTGTCAGCCGCTGACGCCAGCAGTGCCTGCGCCTTGGCGATTTCGGCCTTGTCTTCGGAGTAGGGGTCGGCGCCCAGGTAGTTCAGGGTGACCGACAGCATTTCAACCGGTGAATCCAGAACTGCAACGCCGCAGTCCTTCAGCTTGGCGGCATATTCCGGGTTGAACAGCAGATCCCAGCTGTCGACCGGCATGTCCCCCAGCCGCGCAGACACCAGCGCCGGGTTGTAGGCAAGACCGATGGTGCCCCAGGTATAGGGCACACCCAGCCCGCGCCCGCCCGGCAGCTTGTCCAGCGAGGCCAGGATTTCAAGCCGCAGATTGCCGTAGTTGCTGAGCCGCGCCGTGTCGATCGGCTGCAGCGCGCCGGCCTGCAGCTGGCGCTCGGCGTTGGAGGCGGCCGGGAACACCACGTCATAGCCGGAGCCGCCCGCCAGCATCTTGGTTTCCAGCACCTCGTTGCTGTCAAAGTAATCGAGCGTGACCTGGGTGCCGGTGGACTGCTCAAAGCCGGGGATCGAGTTTTCGCCGAAGTAATCCGCCCAGTTGTAAATGGCGAGCTCTCCGGCCGCAGCCGGCGCCGTCAGGGCGGCGGCCAGCAGGGGTGCTGCCAAAAGGCTGTTTCTAAGCATGTTTTCCTCCCTGTTGTTTGCGCCTCAGCGCTGGCCGGATTTTCCGGCCGCGTAGAGGCAGAGCAGATCATTGGCGATGGTGGCGCCAGCGATGGCGGTGATTTCCGAGATGTCATAGGCCGGGGCGACCTCGACCACGTCCATGCCAACGACATCAATGCCCGCCAGCCCGCGGATGATCTCCTGCGCCTGATAGGGGCTGAGGCCGCCAATCACCGGCGTACCGGTGCCAGGGGCAGAGGCAGGCTCCAGCGCATCGATGTCGAAAGTGACATAGGTCTTGCGGCCGCCGGTGATGGCGCGGATTTTCTCTGCCACAGCCTCAGGCCCGGATTTCTGCACCTCTATGGCATCGATGATGTTCATGCCCATCGGATCGGGGTTATGGGTGCGGATCCCGACCTGGACCGAGCAGGCGGGGTCCACCAGACCCTCCCGGATGGCGTGCCACAGCATGGTGCCGTGGTCGATGCGGCCTTCCTCGTCCGCCCAGGTGTCGGAATGGGCGTCGAACTGGATCAGGCTGAGGGGGCCGTGTTTCTCGGCATGCGCCTTCAGCAGCGGATAGGTGATGAAATGATCGCCGCCGATCGACAGCAGCGCCGTATCACTGGCCAGCACATCGCGGGCGGCCTGGGTGATCTGGCCCGGCACCTTGTGGGGATAGCCATAGTCGAACTCGCAATCGCCATAATCAACAACCCGCAGCGCCTCATAAGGATCCGCCTCCCAGGGCCAGGGTTTCGACCAGGCGATATGGCTGGACCCTGAGCGCACCGCGCGCGGCCCCAGACGGGTGCCGGAACGGCTGGAAACCGACAGGTCAAAAGGCACGCCCATCACCGCCACATCCGCGCCGCTGAGGTCGCGGGTATAGCGGCGGCGCATGAAGCTGAGCGCGCCGGCATAGCTGGCCTCGGCAATCACACCGCGGTCGCTGGCGCGGGTAAAGGCGAGGTCGCCCTGTACGGGGTTCACGCTGGAGGTATCGGTCATCTGGGGCTCCGTTAAGTTGAAAGTCCGGCTGGCCCCAGTTTGAAATCTGCGCTTATGCTAGTAAACTTAGCAAAGGACATATATCGATAGGTATAGGTATGACCGCTGAGATACCCCATCCCCCGTTGGCCGCCGGCTGGGTGAGAGCCATGGCTGCCCTGGCAGAAACACTTGGTTCCGACCGCTTTCCCGCTGCGTTGCGGCAAATCCTGTCGCAGTGCTGCCGCTTTGATTCGATGATCATCTCACGCTATGAGGGCGCGCTGCCGCCCGTTTCCCTGTATCAGGATCTGGATGAGCTGCAGGCGGCGATTACCGTGGAATTCTACGCCAGCGGCCCCTATCTGCTGGATCCGCTCTATCAGGCCTGCCGCAACGGCTGCAGCCCGGGGGCCTACCGGCTGATGGAATTGGCGCCGGAGGCGTTCTACCGGTCGGAATACTACCGCGCCTTTTTCCGCAAGATCAGTATCAGCGACGAGATCGGCGTCCTGGTGCAGGACGGGGCAGAGCGCTGGATCATTGTTTCGCTGGCCCGTTTTTCCCGCCGCCAGCGGTTTGAAGCGGCGGATACCGCACGGCTGAATGCAGCGTTCCCGGTGATATGCGCTGCGGTCCGGCGGCAATGGGGGCAGGCAGAGACGCCGGCTGCAGGGTTCAAGCAGCCGGATTGGGAGGACCGGATGCAGACCTTTGGCAGCGGCGTCCTGAGCCCGCGGGAACGGGAGGTGGTGCAGCTGGTCCTGCAGGGGCATTCGACGCCCTCCGCCGCCGCATACCTTGGGATTGCCGAGGGCACGGTCAAAGTCCACCGGCATCACGCCTATTCAAAACTGGGAATTGCGTCGCAGGCAGAGCTGTTTTCCTTGGCCACCCGGCATCTCGCCGGGGCGGGTTAGCTTGCGCCGCAGGGAGCTGGCCTTCCGGGGCTTTGCCGGACCGCACGGCCGCGCACCGGTAAGGGCGGCAGCATCAAGGGAACAGGGTTCAGCATGATCCATTCCCATTCAGATTTGTCCGCAATGCAAATGGTTCAGGCAGCAGGGAACATCATGGATTAGGGCATCTTGCTATGGATGACGGAAACGGGCTCGCGGACTCGGTCATGGGTAACAAGATCGGCCACATTCAGGCGGGCCAGGTCGCAGCCGTGCAGCTTGCTGCCGATCACGGGACTGAATAGCGCGAGATCTCTGAGATTGCCTGCAAGTTCGAGCCGGGCGCGGATTGCCTAGATTGGTTTCGGGAGCAGTGGGCGTTTCGGTTTGACGGCAGGAAGTTGGATTGTGGACATGAGATTTCTCCCATCCTCCCCTCCGTCTCCAGTTGCCGGCATCGTTCGGGCTGGCGGATTTTATCAATGTACGCAAACAACTGGTCACGAGCCTTATTTCAGCGAGCTGATACTGCACTGCGGCATGGAGCGCGTCTTACGGTTTTTCTGTGCTGCAACGAACGGCGGCTTTCCCAAAACGGCTTAGTGAGATTGAGGCGGTTCTTGTGCCGTTCCCGCAGGGAATGGCAGTGATTGCGTCACAAGCCGCCCAGTTCATTCTGACCGGTGCAATTTTGATAAAAATCTATCTGATAATTTGCCCGGTGTCTGGCGGTCCTTAACCATTATCAGCGCACACTTTCGTCGACGATCTGGGAGACGGTAATTGCCAGGATATTTTTCGGAGATTGGCTACGACGGCAACGTACACCAGGACTTCATAGAAGTCGCTGTGCCGACCGGCACAGATGTTTCGGGGTGGACCGTCCTCACATACCATACAGACGGGACGTTGCAAGAAACCTTCACTCTGGGCAGCTCAACTCAGACCATCGCTGGCAAGGATGTCTATGTTGTCAACAAAGACACGGCCGGTTTTGTAGATATTGGCGCCACCAGAGGCTACGCCCTCGTTGATGACACCGGGACCGTTCAACAATTCATCAGCTTTTCTGAAGCGATCACCGCCACCGAGGGCGCGGCGGCCGGGCAATCGGCTCAGCAGATGGGCGATTTGACCGGCCCAGGCGAATCGATGGAAACCACCGACGGCGGGGCGACATATCAAGCGCAATCTACGACCAGCAAAGCTCCATTGTGTGCTATGCTCCAGGCACGCTGATCGAAACGCCGCACGGCTCACGCGCGGTGGAAACCCTGCACCCCGGCGATCTGGTGCTGACCGCGGACCATGGCGCGCAGCCCATTCTTTGGACGCGCAGCAGATATCAATCCCTGGATGAGGGCGAGGACGAGGGAAAACCTGTGCTTATTCAGGCCAGGGCCCTGGGATCGGGCCTGCCTGAACAGGACCTGGTCGTGTCGCCTCAGCATCGCATTCTGGTTGGAGGCGGCGGGCAGTTGACCGACTATTTCAAGACCGAGGTATTTGCTCCAGCCAAATCCCTGACCAAGCTGCCCGGCATCCGCCACATGAAGGGCAAGCGCGGCGTAAACTGGGTTCATTTCGCTTGCGCACGCCACGAAGTTGTTCTGGCCAATGGCTGCCAATCCGAAAGCCTGCTTCTGGGGCCGATGGTGATGGACGGGCTAGGTTTCCTCGAACGTCAGAACCTGATCGATATCTTCGGCGCGGCCAAAACGCCGTGTGCGGCGCCAAACGGACCGCCAGCACGGGAATGCTTGACGGTTGGCACCGTGCGACGCCAGTTGAAAGGGCAGGCAAAAATGGCCTATCACCGGCGCGCAAGAAACATCCAGAAATGGGATGAGGACGCCGCGATGGAGCGGCACGAAGCGGAGATGCTTCATGCGGCGGAGCCGGTGGGAGAAGCGCGGAAACGGCGCATGATGTGACCCGGCAATTTTCCGATTGGTCCCCAGCGTTCAACTGCGCCCTATGAACTGGTAACGAAGGCCGGCAATAACGGACCTGCCTGCCATTGAGCGCTTCTGGGTTGTCCCATTTCGAAATAGTTTTCATCCAAGCGAACCTCGTCAGTGGTCAGTCGCCACAATTGAAGGCCGCCGTAGGTGCACAGGTAGCGAAAGATCACTATGTCGCGCATCTTTCCAATACATGCAGCACGCAGCGAATGGCCGGTGTTTACCATGTCATCTGATTGTTTTTCGTAACGACCCATTATGCACGTTTGGTCCAGTTGGGCCGCTTCGGGCCGGTGGCGAGTGCTTTCTAAACGGTGGCGGCTCCAGGTGTGTTTCCCTGCGGCCTGCGGTTGTTGACCTGCAAAGAACCTGCACCTGAACGCTAGAACCGCCCCTGCAAATGGCTGGTCCCGTTTGCAAGAGCGGTCTTCGCAAGCGGCCAAGGGAAGCCGCCCGCAGGGTGGGTCAGTCGTCGTCGCCGTTCTGGTAGGGCACCACCAGCGTCGGGATCTGCGACCGGCGCAGCACCCGTTTGGCCACAGTGCCCAGGAAGGTGTGGGAAAACCCGTGATCATGGGCTCCAAGCACGATCAGGTCGCAGCCCAGCTCAACCGACCGGCGCAGGATCACTTCCGCCGGGTGGCCGTCGGTCACCTCGACCGAGGTGACCTGATCGCGGATCCTGGCATCATCGCCTTCCAGCGCCGCCCAGAACCGGGCCTGCCGTTCGGCAAGCACCTTTTTCACCATCTCGTGCCGCCGTTTGGCCGCGGACTTGCGGGTCTCGTCGTTCAGCACAAACATCTCGAAGGTGATCCTGGCATCGTCCGAGATCGGCTCATTCACGTGCAGCACGTGGATTTCCGCGCCCGTCGCCTGCGCCAGGCTGGCGGCATGGCGCAACGCATAAGGCGAGTTCTGCGACAGATCGGTGGCAAACAGGATGTTGGTGATCATCGGTTTCATATCAGATCCTTTCACATCAATAGCCGAACAACCGCGGCAACCACAGGGAGATCTCCGGGAAGAAGGCGATGATGAAAATCGCAATCGTGTTCACCGCGGCAAAGGGCAGGGCGCGCAACGAGATCTGCTCGATCGAGATGTTCGATATGCCCGAAGCGATGAACAGATTCTCGCCCAGCGGCGGGGTCTGGAAGCCGATGCCCAGCGTACAGACCATCACCACGCCGAAGTGGATCGGGTCGATGCCGACCGAATAGGCCACCGGCAGCATCACCGGCACCAGGATCAGAATTGTCGCCAGGGTCTCCATGAACATGCCGACGAAAAGCAGGAAGAAGATGATCAGCGCCCAGATCACATAGAGGTTCTGGGTGAAGCTCAGCATGCTGTCCGCGATGATTGCCGGGATCTGGTTTTCCACCAGCAGACGGCCGAACACAGTGGCGGTGAACAGGATCAGCAGCACGCGGCCGGTCAGCCAGGTGGTGGCCTCCAGCGATTGGAACAGCGACGACCAGGTCAGCTCGCGGTAGATGAAGACACCAACCACCAGCGTATAGAAGATCGCCACGATGGCGGCCTCGGTCGGGGTGAAGAAGCCGGTGTAGATACCGCCCAGGATCACCAGCGGCGCCATCAGCGACCAGAAGCCGCGGTACATCTCGCAGCCGACATTGCGGAACGACCAGCCTTCGGCCATGCCCTTGTAGCCGCGCTTTTTCGACATGAAATAGTTCAGGATCAGCAGGCTGGTGGCAATCAGGAAGGCGGGCACAAACCCGGCGATGAACAGTTTTGAAATCGACACCGATTGGAAGGTGCCGAATTTCTCGACCGCTTCCGGCGGCGGCGCCATGCCAAGGGCCGCAATGCCGAAGATCACCATCGGAATCGACGGAGGGATGATGATGCCCAGACCGCCGGAGGATGCGGTCACGGCAGAGGCAAAGCCCTTTTCATAGCCGCGGTCGATCATTGCCGGGATCATCAGCATGCCGACGGCCGCTGTGGTGGCCGGGCCGGAGCCGGAGATCGCACCGAAGAACAGGCAGGCCATCACGGTCGCGGCCGAGATGCCGCCGGTGAACGGTCCGGCCAGGCTTTCGGCGACATTGATCAGGCGCTTCGAGATCCCCGCCGCCTCCATCAGCGCACCGGCCAGAATGAACGCAGGCAGCGCCATCAGCGGGAAGGAGCCGACCGAGGTAAAGGCGATCTGCACAAATTTGATCGGGTTTTCATCCAGGTACAGGAACGACACCAAGGAGGCGACGCCTAGCGCCACCGTGATCGGGGCGCCCATCAGCAACAGCACCAGGAACGACCCGAACAGAATTGAGACGATTTGAGTTTCCATGTTTTTTCCCTGTCCGGCGCTTACTTGCCGCGCTCTGCTTCGGTGGCGGCCTTGATTTCATCAAGGTCGATCTGATCGGGGTCCGAGATATCCTCGCCCTTGATCAGCTTTTTGTAGTTCACCTGCAGAATACGGATGGTCATCAGGGTGAAGGCGATTGGCAGTACCATGTAGACGTATTTCATCTCGATGCCCAAGGTCTGGGATTTCCAGAACTTGTTCATCTTGTTGAAGACAAAGTCGTAGGCCAGCCAGATGAAATACACATTGAAGAAGATCCAGAACAGATCTGCAAAGGCTTCGATATATTTGATGTAGCGTTCGGGCAGGAATTTGAATTGAAACGTCACCCGGTTGTGGGCGCTTTTCAGCGCAGCATAGCTGGCACCGAAGAAAACAAACCAGACGAACATGTAGACCGAAAGCTCCTCGATCCATGAAAACGAATGGCCGAACACTTCGCGCGAGACGATCTGCACAAACAGCAGAATGACAAAACCGGACAGCAAAAGCCGGCAAATATAGCTTTCTATATTGTCCAGGAATTTCCAGAACATGATATACTTCTCCCCTGTGCAAAGCAGCGCACGTGGCGCTGCTTTGTTATTCCTTATTATGTGCCAGAGGCTTATTGAACCGGGTCACGGCCGATGGTGGTCAGCACTGTGTTCAGTTTGTCGACGCCGCCGATGGAGTCATAGAACTGCGGCCACACGGCTTCGGTCGCCAGCTTGATGAATTCAGCCTCATCGTTGGCCGGATCGTCGATCTGCATGCCCTTGGCGAGCAGGCTCTCTTTGATCTCGGCTTCGATGTCGCGCAGGTACTGGGCCGATTTCACGGTCGCTTCCTTGCCCGCTTCGATCAGGATCTGCTGGTCCTCTTCGGAGAGGTCCTGGAACACGGCCTCGGACACGATCAGCGGCTCGATCGAGAAAATGTAGCGCAGGTTGGTCACATACTTCTGCACTTCATAGAACTTCATCGCGTTGATGGTGGTGTAGGGGTTGTCCTGACCGTCGACAACTTGGGTCTGCAGGCCGGTGAAGGTCTCGGACCAGGCCATCGGGGTCGGGTTGATGCCCCAGGACTTGTAAGTCTCGATCATGATCTCATTCTTGGGAACGCGGATGACCAGACCCTGCAGGTCGGCAACCGTGGTAACCGGCTTCTGGGAGTTGGTGAGGCGGCGGAACCCTGTGTAGGTCCAGGCCAGGATGCGCACGCCGGCATCGCGGATGGTGTTCTCAGTCAGCTCCTGGCCGATCGGACCCTGGGTCAGTTTTTCGGCATCTTCCAGTGACAGGATCACGTAAGGCAGCGTAAAGACGCCAACAGTCGGCGAAAACGGTGTGACATTGTTGATCGCCAAAAGCGACATGTCCAGGGTGCCGATGGCGGCTTCGTTGACGGTGTCCTGCTCCGAGCCCAACTGGCCGTTGAGGAACATGGTGCCGGTATGTTCACCGCCGGATTTTTTTTCCAAAGCTTCAATGAAAAACTTGCCGGTGCCTTCCTGCGAGCTGCCGGCGCCGTCGCCTACAGCAATTTTAAAGTTTTTCGCGGATACTGCGCCGGTGGTCAGCATCGCAGCTGCAGAAACGGCTGCGGTCAGCGTGCAGACCTTTTTGAGAAATGACATAACTTCCCTCCGTGTTGTCATCTTGTACCAAGGCGCGCGCTGGCATGCCCTCCATAACGCCGGTGCCAGTACGGTCCTGCCTTGCTGGCGAAAGGCTACATTGCGCTTCATGTTTCTGGAATGTAAACTTATGATATCAAGGTTTCACATTTATCGAACTTTAGGATGAACCGTAAAACACATGTAAAGCATATTGCCGATGCCGATCTGAAACTGCTTAGGGTGTTCAAGGCAGTGGCCGAAAGCGGCGGGCTGGCAGCCGCCGAAACCGAGCTTAACATCGGCAAATCGACCATCTCGAAATACATCGCCGACCTCGAGCTGCGGCTGGACCTGAAGCTGTGCAATCGCGGCCCGGCGGGATTCTCGCTGACAGACGACGGCATCAAAGTGCTGAAGTCCGCCGAAGAGCTGCTGACCTCGGTGTCGGATTTCCGCGCCGACGTGAATGAGATCAAGAAGCAGATGGCCGGCATTATCCGGATTGCCCTGTTCGACCAATGCGCCTCAAACCCCGAAGCCTTTGTGCCCGGCGGAATCCGCGCCTTCAACAAGGCCGCGCCTTCGGTGGAGATCGAACTGTCGCTGGAGCCGCCGAACGTAATCGAAACCAAGGTGATCGGGGGCCAGCTCGACATCGGCATCCTGGCGCTGCACCGGCCAGTGCCCAGCCTGGACTACATGCCGCTTTATGGAGAGAACATGTTTCTCTATTGCGGCAAGGGGCACCCGTTCTTTGACTGCGATCAGCAAAGCCTGGGTCTGCAGGATGTGCAGGCCATGAATTATGCAGGCATCCGGGTAAGCTCGCCTAATCTGCATGTGGGGCAAAAACTGGGCTTCCGCCGCTCAGCCAAAGTGCAGAACGAGCAGGCGCTGGCGATTCTCATCATGTCAGGCAGTTATCTGGGGTTCTTGCCGGACCACCTGGCCGCCGGGTTTGTCGGCAGCGGCCAGATGCGGAAAGTGCTGCCCAGGGAGGTGTTCTACCGCAGCCAATTCGCTGCCGTCACCCGAAAACGCCCGGCGGTGAACCGTATCACCAAACTGTTTCTGGATACCCTGGTTGCCGCTCACTCCGGGCAGATAACAGAGGCGTAACGCAGCACACAGATTTCCGGAACGAAGCGGCATCGAACTAAACGCACACCTGATGCACCGCTTAAATGATGTCCAGCGACACCTTGACCCGGTCCATCACAACCGCAGAGGTAAAGCGGCTGACATTGGATTCATCAAAGAAATACTCCTGCGTGAACGCCTCGTATTCCTTGATATCCCCGACGATGACCACAAGGATGAAATCAGCCTCGCCGGTGGTGTAATAGCATTGCTGAACCTGACTGGCCTGGCGTATCTTGCGTTTGAAGGCGTCCAGGTGCATCCGGCTTTCGCGCTCCAGAACCACCTGCACGATCACGGTCATTTCCCGCCCCAGCCGGGCCGGTGAAAGGATGGCAATTTCCTTTTCGATCACTCCGGTATCGCGAAGTTTCTTCAGCCGCTTCTGCACAGCCGGCGCGGAGAGGCCGATCTCATGGCTGATAGCTTCGGCGGTCAGTTGCGCGTTGGACTGTATCAGCCGGAGGATATCGTGGTCTTTTTCATCCATAGCTGGTTTTTCCCCTGCTTCGGCCGGATTGACAACTCGAATCCGCAAGGCACCGGAAGCACAGGGTCATGCGCTCCGGGGCCGCCGCCATCGGACCCGCGCGGGCTTCAGTGTTAAAGCCGGGTTCGCCGCCAAGCCGGACCCAGGCCTGCTAGGCGCGCGCCACCAGCCGCGGCCGGGGAGGGTGTGCTGCTTCAATCCCCAGCAAATGCGCCACGCGAAAAGTTACCTGCTCTCTGACGAAGCTTAACGCAGAGGGCACCTTCAAGCAGGCGCAGCCTTTGCAGGATCGCCAAATGTGAATGATTTCCTACCTGACGGTTTGCGCCACCCCAATGTGCGCCATTGAAATATTCTCGGCGGCGAACGCCAGTGTAATAAGGGCGAAGCAGCGTATTCTGCCCTATGGAAAGAAAATTCAAATTTGCGGCATAAAATCATAGGATTTCCGGAAAACTTCATCTGCGGCGGCCTTGCAGTACACATTTTTTCAGGACTTTCCTGATTAACACTCCTACAGGCCCCGGCTGCAACCGGTGCGCCGCCGTTAGCAGGAGACCTTCGCCAATGCCCCGGACCACGAAACTGCCGCTCAAGCTGAAACTGCCGCTGATCATGGTGGGGCTGACGGGGGCCTTCCTGGTCACCGTGTCGCTGCTGATTTATTCAATGGCCGAGCGCAGCATCCGGGAGAACGCCTTTGCCGCGCAAAAGATCGAAGCCAAATCCGGTGCCCAGGCCCTGGAATTCCTGATCAAAGCGGCCCGGTCCGATGTTTCCAGCTTGGCCGGCCAGCCCGCGGTGTTCCGGGCCATCGGAAATTTCGAACGGGTGATCGGCATGGTCGAGGAAGACGACCCCATTGCCTACCTGAGACAGACCTACGCCGCAGAAAACCCCAACCCAGCGCAGCAGCGCGAGGAGCTGACAGACGCAGGCGACGGCAGCTATTACAATCAGTCGCATGTCACCTATCACCCCACTTTCCTGCAAAGCCTGCGCCTGAACGGCTATCAGGACCTGTATCTGATCAGCGCCAAGGGGCAGGTGGTCTACTCGGTGAAAAAGCGGGATGATTTCCTGACCGAAATCGCGCCTGAAGCCGGCAACGGACTGGCCCGAGTCTTCCAAGCTGCCCTGCAGGCAGAGGCTGGCACGGTTGTTGCCGCCGACTTTGCCGCCTACAGCCACAGCCCTGATGGCGTTGCTGCCTTCATGGCCGCGCCTGTTTTCTCCAAACGCAAACAAGTGGTCGGTGTCATCGCCGTGCAGCTGGGCACCAAGGGCATCGTCAATGCGCTGACCAGCAATCTGTCGGGCGGCACTCATCAGAACATCTTTGTCGCAAGCAGCGACGGCCTGGCCCGCAGCCCGTCCTCGGTTGAGGGCTTGTTCCCGGTGCTCCAGAAGATGCCGGACACACCGCAGATTCAGGCCGCCAAGGCGCGCGAAGCGGGCCAGTTCGAGGCGGTTGCCTCCTCGCTCGGCGAACGCGCCATTGCCCTGGTGATGCCGCTGGAGCTGCCCGGCTTTGACTGGTCTCTGGTGCTGGAAACCGACGAGGACAACGCTTTTGCCGTGGTCGAGCGCATCCGGCTTATTGCCGCCGGGCTGATCGGCGCCGCGCTGCTGGCGGCCATCGGTGTGTGCTGGCTGGCGGCGCGCAGCGTCACCCGCCCGATCCATGCCCTGCGCGAGGCCACCAATGCGCTGGCAGACAGCAACTATGACACCGACATTAAGGGTCGCGACCGCGGTGATGAGCTGGGCGACCTGGCCCGCAGCCTCGACAGCTTCCGCGGCAAGCTTATTGAGGTCGACGCCGCGGCCGCGCGTGAGGTGGAGGCCGCCCGCCACACCGCTGCCGTGGTCGACAGTATGAGCGCAGCCTTGTCCGAGCTGCAGCGCGGCAACCTGACCTGCGACATCCAGGCGCCGTTCGACGGGCATTACGAGACCCTGCGGGAAAACTTCAACCGCAGCCTGGACCGGCTGCGCGGATCTATGAGTGACGTGGCGGAGGCGGCGGAAAACGTCGGGCGCTTTTCCGAGGAACAGCGCGGCGCGGCCACCGAAATGGCCCATCGCACCGAAAGTCAGGCGGCGACGCTGGAAGAAACCGCAGGCGCCATCCGCGAGCTGACCGGCGGTATCCGCGACACCGCGGCCCAAGCGGGCCGGATGGACAAAACCATGCGCGGCGCCCGCGATGAAGCCGAACAAAGCACCGATGTGGTAACATCTGCGGTCGCCGCGATGGATCAGATCCAGGAAGCTTCGTCGGAGATTTCAAAGATCATCAACATGATTGACGACATTGCCTTCCAGACCAATCTGCTGGCACTCAATGCCGGGGTTGAGGCTGCCCGCGCAGGTCCCGCCGGCGCAGGCTTCGCCGTGGTCGCCTCCGAAGTGCGCGCCCTGGCGCAGCGGGCGTCCAATGCGGCCGGGCAGATCAAAGGTCTGACCTCCGCCAGCGAGGAGCATGTGGCAAATGGCGTCGCCATGGTGGGCCGCGCAGGCGATGCGCTGACCAGCATCATCGAACAGGTTTCTGCGGTGTCCGGGCTGGTCACCGACATTGCCGACGGCGTGCGCACCCAATCGCGCGGGCTGCAGAAAATCGACGGTGCCATGCATCAGCTGGACAACATGACCCAGCAGAATGCCGCCATGTCCGAGGAAGCCGCGGCCGCCAGCCAGCTGCTGCAAAACGAATCGCACAGCCTGACAGATATCATTGGCCGGTTCGATCTGGGCCGCGGCAAAGCAGCCCCCGCCGCCAGCCAAGGCGTCAACAGAGGCCGCCCCCGCATGAGCGCCTGACGTAATACCTGACTGGCTGAGGCTCCGTTTCCGCCAGTCAATAGTCAGCCTGCAAATTTGCAGTGCGATTGCTTAACTTACACCTGATTGAACGACATTCAGGTGGGTAGCGGGGTCCATTCTGGATTGGGTTGCGACAATTCCCCTATGTTGCTGTAAAGCAAGGAGACTGGGAGATGGCCTATACAGAGCTTGATTTGCATGAAAGGCGTGCAATCGAGGATATGCTGAACGCAAAAATGCCTGTGAGCAAGATCGCAGCCGCGCTATGCACGCAGGCCGCGCGGCCTTTTTTTCCTGCCGGAGCGCTCCATCCATCAGCGCCCGGAGCGTGTGAAGTCCCGTGAGACATTCGGTGAATGGGCAGGCGATCTGATGATCTTCGAACGCGCCCAGGGCAATGCCAACGTCGCCATGCTGGAGCAACGCAAGACGCCGTTTGCCGTCTTGTTCAGAAACCACGACGGAAGCACCACACCAGAACGGAGGCGTGGTTCTGCGATCCCCAGGCCCTGGACCTGCACCGTTTCCGTTCCGGTGTGTTGCTCATGTTAGGCGGCGGTCTTTTCGAAAGCCACGGGTGATTTCCAGCCGATGCCCGAATGCCGTCGGTGCGAGTTGTAAAAACCATTGATGCATTCGAAGACGGCCAGCTCGACCTCGCGGCGGGTCTGCCAGGTCCGACGCCGGATCAATTCGGCCTCCAGTGACTTGTAGAAGCCCTCGACCGTTGCCCGGCAGGCGATTTGCAATGCAAATCTGCTGATAGAGGCCGGCTTTTCAAAGCAATTGCCCTTACCGCTCATCGACGGCGCCAGTTCGTGCTTGCGTAAAGGCTTCTGATATTCGCGGGCACAGTATTGCGCACCGTGACCGGTGTGGTGAATGCAGCCCGGAGGCGGCCTGCGGATGGCCACGGCCATGTCCAGGGCGCGCAAGGCCAGATCCTGTTTCATCCGGTTGCTCAGCACCCAGCCGATGACGCGTCGCGAATACAGATCCAGGGTGACAGCAAGATAGGCCCATCCCTCGCGGGTCCAAATATAGGCTATATCTCCCGCCCATTTCTGGTTTGACGCATTGGCGGTGAAATCCTGACGCAGCGGATTCTGCGCGATATTGAAGCTATGGTCGCTTTCGGGGAGAGCAGCACGCAAGCCAGCGGAGGCCATTGCCAGCTCGACAGCCAGATCATTCAGGGCCGGGCGGTGTTTGGAGGCCTCCTCGGGGATCAGAGGTTCGATGATGGTGAAGTGTTCTCCAGCATCAGCCGGTCTAATCGCCCTATATCTTCCCCGGTCAGGTTTCAGGTGTTGAAGGCCGTATGTATACCTTTTCCTGTACGGTTTTCAGTTCCGTTTCTGGTTCCGCGTGAAGCCTGTGCTGCTATTGGTTTCATTTGCGGCAGCCAGCATCTCCGTCGGCGGTGTGGATCTGAAACGCCGCACTTCCGGAAGTTCCGCAGCTGTCGGCAAAGATGGTATCATCGACGAAGAGCGGCAAGGTTTCCGTCAATCCGGAAAGACCGTGTGGCCAAGGCACAGCGCTGAGGTCCTGTTTCAAGTGTTTTTACACGTTTTCTGAAACGTCATGGCGTTTCCTGCCCTGTCGGCGCCCACGGGTGGACGCAAGGTCTGACGGCATCGGTGAATAAGCTCTGATGCGCGGATTGACTACCGCATGACCGATTGTGCCTCTCGGGGCTATTCCTGTCTTACAACGGGCGTCAACTTGCGTTGGCCACAAAGCGAGTGCCGGATATTCCCTTGCCGGGGACCTCGCGCCCGCCACTGGGCGCATGTGGATTTTTCTCAGTGCGCGGGCATGGTGCGTCGCGCGATGCCCCACATGAAAGCCTTCATCTCGCGAACGATGGCCGTCGCTATGACGATGTCTTCTTCCCGTTCCGGCGGAGCGCCCGGTAGAGAGCCGTCAGCTGGGACTGCGCCTTCCAGGCGATGTCCTGAACGACGGGAGATTTTGCACGCAGGAAATAGAGTTCTCTTGCTTCTGGCCGGGCCTGATAGTGCCATGTCCAAGCCCCATCGATCAGCTTGTGGCGGACGCAACCGTTGCCTTCCCGGGTGATCCCATTGCGCCGGGTCGTCTTGCCGGTAGAGTACTCGCTGGGCCCGAGCCCGGGATATGCCATCAGCTTCACCGGTGTTTCAAACGGCGGACATCGCCGAGCTTGGCTATGAACGTGAGGGCACTGATCAACGCGATGCCGTGCATGGCCTGAAGAGGATTGACGACCAGGGCCAATGGCCACTCGGCCACCAGCGCTTTCAGACGGGGCTTGAGGTTCGCCAGACCGTGCCGCAGCCACACCGGCCGGACGCCGGATGGCGAGACAAAGACGCCCAGCTTGCGAAACCCGTTGGGCGAGCGGGCCTGACCATAAGACGGGAAACCGGTGGCGTTTTTGGTTGCCGCCCTCGTGTGAATGGCACCCGCTGTGCGCGGGCCTGCCATCTGGGTGTGCTCTGCCATAGATCTGCTTGAGCTAGGCAAAACCAAGGCTGTGTCGCAGGTCGCTTTCCGGCTCGCCTTTGCGGTTCAAATCCAGGCGGTCCTCAATTCCTTGCAGATGCCGGTCCATAAGTGCGGCGGCCTCATCGGCGCGGCCGTTCAGGACATATTCAGACAGAAGGTTGTGCTCTTCGACTTCGCAATCGTCTGGCTTCGATTTTTCGTAGATCGCGACAATCAGCGATGAGCGGGCGATCAGTTCGCGGATAAAGCCGGCCATGATGGGGCTGTCGGCCTGATCGGCAAGTAACTGGTGGTACCGGCTGCAGCGGCGGATCACCTGGGCGGTGTCGCCCGCTTCCCGCGCGGCATGTTCGCCATGCAGGTGTTCGGTAAGCGCGTGCTGCATCGGCGGATCGCGCCGTTCGGCAGCGCGGCGGATAAGGTGCCCCTCAATGACCCGCCTGGCGCGGAAGACCTCGCGGGCCTCCTCGACCGATGGCCGGGCAACAAAGGCACCGCGGTTTGCGACCAGCTCGATGACATGGTCCGCCGCGAGCCGCGATAGGGCCGAGCGCACCCGTGTCCGGCCGACGCCGAACAGGTCGCAGAGCTCATCTTCCTTCAGATGTGTTCCCGGACCCAGCTTGTGATCAACGATGGCGTCGAAGATGCGCGAGTAGATCAGATTGCTGTCAACGCGGGCAGGGCTGCCCGAATCTGCTGCTCCACCGTCCGGTTCCGTCCCGATTCGAGCTTTCATGGCCTGTCCTTTCTGACGGGATGCCGTGAAACGGGTCACGGGGTTTTGCCCCAGACATCGCACCATCCGCCAGAAACGTATACCTTTTTTGTCCGAAAACAAAAAGGTTGAATGTATACGATGATTGTATACGATGATTGTTAGCACTGTCGCAAGAAACAGGCAAACTCAGTACAGCATGGAGATAGAAATGACCTTTACATCCCGACTCAAAGCAGGACTGGCGGCGGGCGCCCTGGCAGCTGTCCTTGCCAGCGCCGCAGGCGCCAATACGCTGCGGATGGCAGATTCAACCGACATCGCGGCGATGGACCCGCACTCAATGACCGAAAGCAACACCATCGGTTTCCTCAACCACGTCTACGAGGGGCTGGTGCGTTACAATCAGGATCTTGAGGTCGAGCCGGCGCTTGCGACTTCCTGGGAATTCATCGAGCCGACGCGCATCCGTTTCACGCTGCGTGAGGGTGTGACTTTCCATAACGGCAATGCGTTCACGGCTGACGACGTTGTCGCCTCTCTGGAACGTGCAGCGCATGACAGCTCGCCGGTGAAAAGCAACATTCCCGGCATGAAAGCTGTCGAGAAGATTGATGACTATACTGTGGACGTGGTGCTGGCGGGGCCGGACCCCATCGTGCTGAACTACCTGACGAACATGCTGATCCTCGACCGGGAGTGGATGGAGGAGCATGACGCCCTGCTGCCTGCCGACATGCGCAGCGGCCGTGAAAACTATGCAGTGGCCAATTCCAACGGCACCGGGCCGTTCAAGCTGGACAGCCGTCAGCCCGATGCCCGCACCGTTCTGACCGTGCATGAAGGCTGGTGGGATGAGCCGCAACACAACCTGACCCGTATCGAATTTAGCCCGATCGGCTCAGATGCGACGCGCATTGCAGCACTGCTGTCGGGTGAGCTGGACTTCATTACACCCGCGCCGCTGCAGGATATCGAGCGCATCGATCGTTCTGAAGGTGCATCCGTCATTTTGGCCCCGGCGTTGCGCACCATCATGCTGGGCATGAACCAGACGGACAAACTGCACAACTCCAACCTGACCGACCGGAATCCGCTGCAGGACCGCCGCGTGCGCGAAGCCCTGTGGCGCGCGATCGACATGGAGTTGATCCGCAAGAAGATCATGCGTGACCGGTCCCGCAACGCGGCGCTGCTGGTGGCGCCGCCGGTGCCGGGCTACGACGAAGCGCTGGATGTGCTTGTGCCCGCGGATCCATCCGCGGCCAAGGCGCTGCTTGCGGAGGCCGGATACGCCGACGGGTTCGAGGTCGGCCTGGATTGCCCCAATGACCGCTATGTCAATGATGAGGAGATTTGCCAGGCGATCACCGCCATGTGGTCGCGGATCGGCGTGACTGCCAAACTGACGGCGCAGACCAAGTCCAAGCATTTCGAGAAGCTGCTGGCGGGGTCCTCCGACATCTACATGATGGGCTGGGCAACGCTGCCGATGCTTGACAGCTACAGCGTGCTGTCGTCGTTGCTGCACACGCCGAGCGACCGGATGGGTGCCTGGAATCCGGGCCGCTATTCCAACCCGGAAATCGATGCGCTGACCTCCAAGGTCGCGATCGAGCTCGATCCTGAAAGACGCACCGCCATGATGAGCGAGGCGCTGAAGATCGCGCGGGACGACGTGGCGATAATTCCGCTGCACCAGCAGCCGCTGGCCTGGGCCGTGCGCGATGGCGTGGATCTGCCAATCACCGCCGACAACAAACCCCGGCTCTGGTACGCGAAGATCAACTGATCCTCCCCGCCTGGCGGGCTTGCGTGTTCCGGCGCGCAGGCCCGCGCTTTTTACGATGCCAAAAGCCGGCAAATGGAGGACCCTACAATGATCGCTTTTGTTCTGAAGCGGCTGATCCAATCGATCATCGTGATGCTCGCCGTCGCCCTGATCGCCTTTTCCATGTTCCGTTTCATCGGTGACCCGGTGAACAGCATGCTTCCCGAAAACGCTTCCGCCGAAGACCGGCTGGAACTGCGCGAACAGCTTGGACTCGACCAGCCGGTCACGGTTCAATTCACGCGCTTCGTCTCCGGCGCCGTGCAGGGTGAATTCGGTATTTCCTACCGCAACAAACGCCCGGTCGCCGAAATGATCGCAGAGCGGCTGCCGGCAACCCTGGAATTGGTGCTTGCCGCCGCCGTTTTTGCGCTGCTGCTTGGCGTGCCAATGGGCATCTATGCCGCACTTCATCCGAAGGGGGTGCTGAGTAACATGCTCAACGTCATCTCGCTGATCGGCATATCGGTGCCAACCTTCGTGACCGGCATCCTGCTGATCCTCGCGTTCTCGGTTTGGCTGAACTGGCTGCCGTCCTTCGGGCGCGGAGACACAGTTCAGATCGGATGGTGGAGTACCGGGTTCCTGACCGTCAGCGGACTGAAATCCCTGATCCTTCCGTCGGTGATGCTGGGCCTGTTCCAGGTCACGCTGATCATGCGGCTAGTACGCGCCGAGATGATGGAAGCGCTGCGTTCGGATTTCGTGCGGTTCGCCCGCGCCCGAGGCCTGACCAACCGGGCGGTGAACTTCGGCCATGCGCTCGGCAACACCCTGATGCCGGTCATCACCATCGTCGGCCTGCAGCTGGGGTCGATGATCGCCTTTGCGATCATTACCGAGACCGTCTTCCAATGGCCCGGTATGGGGCTCTTGTTCATCCAGGCTGTCAGCTTTGGCGATATTCCGGTGATGTCCGCTTACCTGGTGATGGTCGCGCTGGTCTTCGTGGCGATCAACATGATCGTCGATCTTCTCTACTTCGCAATCGATCCGCGCCTTTCGGTGCGGGCGTAAGGGAGACCCAAAATGGCTCTTGAAGTATCCCCCCGATCCCGCCTCTCGGCGTTTCTGAAAAGCGACCTCTTCTATCGCTTCCGCACCTCATATGTCACGGTGCTCGCGTCTGCCGTCACCCTGTTCATCGTCCTTGCGGCGCTGCTGGCCCCCTGGATCGCACCGCATGACCCTTTTGATGTCTCGACGCTGAGTCTCTGGGACAGCGAGCTGCCGCCGGTCTGGGCGGAAGGCGGTGATCCGCGGTTTATCCTCGGCACCGACAACCAAGGGCGCGATGTCCTGTCGGCCATTCTCTACGGGTCGCGGATCTCGCTGGCCGTAGGGTTCGTGAGCGTGGCGCTGGCGATGGCAATCGGCATCGTGGTCGGTCTTGTCAGCGGCTATTTCGGCGGCGCGGTGGATGCGTTCTTCATGCGCATCGCCGATGTCATGCTGAGCTTTCCGACAATCCTGGTGGCGCTGCTGGTCAGCGGCATTGTCCGCGGCGCCCTGCCGCGCGAGATGCATGACAGTGCGGCTCTGATCGTGCTGGTCTTTGCCATCACCGTCACCACCTGGGTGCAATATGCGCGCACAGTGCGCAGCTCTACCATGGTCGAGCGCAGCCGCGAGTATGTCTATGCGGCGCAACTGGTGGGCCGGAAGCCCTTCGCCATCTTGTTCAGCCATATCCTGCCCAATGTGATGGGGCCGGTGCTGGTGATCGCGACGATCAACCTCGCCATGGCGATCCTGATCGAGGCGACTCTGTCCTTCCTCGGCGTCGGCATGCCGCCCACCAACCCGTCGCTTGGCACGCTGATCCGCGTCGGCAACGAATACTTGTTCTCGGGCATCTGGTGGGTGGTGATCTTCCCCTCGCTGACGCTGGTGGCGCTGGTGCTGGCGGTCAACCTGCTGGGCGACTGGCTGCGCGATGCGCTGAACCCGAAGCTGCGCTGAAAGGAATGACGATGAATACCACGACCTTCCCCAATTCGCCGCTTCTGAGCGTGCGCGATCTGTCGATCTGCTTTGACACGCGGCACGGGCCCCTGCGGGCGGTGGACGGCATCACCTTCGACCTCGCCCCCGGCGAAATCCTCGGCATGGTCGGTGAATCCGGTGCCGGCAAATCGCTGACCGGCACCGCGATCACCGGTCTGCTGGAACGGCCCGGCCGCATCGACCGCGGCGAGATCCATTTTGAGGGGCAGCGCATAGACACGCTGTCCGCGGAAGAGATGCGGCGGCTGCGCGGGCGCAAGATCGGTGCGATCTTTCAGGATCCGCTGACCAGCCTCAATCCGCTGATGACGGTGGGCCAGCAGCTGACCCAGACGATCCGTACCCATCTGCCCCTGGGCAAGGAGGCAGCGCGCAAGCGGGCCATCGAATGCCTTGCTGAGGTCGGCATCCCCGCCCCGGAGGCCCGTATCGACCAGTATCCGCACCAATTTTCCGGCGGCATGCGCCAGCGGGTGGTGATCGCGCTTGCCCTTTGCGCCGAACCGTCGCTGGTGATCGCCGACGAACCGACCACCGCGCTGGACGTTTCGATCCAAGCGCAGATCCTGGATCTGCTCAAGCGGATGTGCCGGGAGCGCGGCGCGGCGGTCATTCTGGTGACCCATGACATGGGGGTGATCGCAGAGACCGCCGACCGCGTCGCGGTGATGTATTCTGGCCGGGTTGTCGAGATTGGGCCGGTGGAAAAAGTGGTACGCGATCCGCGCCACCCCTACACCAAGGGCCTGATGCAATCGATCCCGCGTGTCGGCTCCCGCGCTGAGCGGCTGACCCAAATCGACGGTGCGATGCCGCGGCTGACCGATCTTCCGCTAGGATGCGCTTTCCATCCCCGCTGCCCGCGGGCCTTTGCCGAATGCAGCAGCACCAAGCCGGCGCCTCGGCCGGTCGAGGGCGGCCATGTCGCCTGTCATCTCTACCAGGAGGAACCGGCATGAGCACAGCCACCGACACCCAACCGCTGGTCTCGCTGAAGGGCCTGTCCAAGACCTTTGATCTGTCGCCGCCGTTCCTGAACCGGCTGATTGAACGCAAGGGCAAGCGGACACTGCGCGCAGTTGACGGGCTCAACATCGACATTCCGCGCGGCAAGACTTTCAGCCTGGTCGGAGAGTCCGGATGCGGCAAGTCGACGGTCGCCAAGCTGGTGGTCGGGCTGCATGGCGCGACTTCGGGCGAGATTCGCTTTGATGGCACCGACCTGACCGCGCTGCCCGCTGCCGCACGGGGGGAATTCCGCCGCCGCATCCAGATGATCTTTCAGGACCCTTATGCCAGCCTGAACCCGCGCTGGCGGGTGCGGGACATCATTGCTGAACCGATGCGCAGCTTCGGCATCACCGAAAACCGCCAGGAGGAGCGGGCAGAGGTCGGGCGGCTGCTGGAAATGGTTGGCCTTTCCGCCCGCGACGGCGAAAAGTTTCCGCATGAGTTCTCCGGCGGCCAACGCCAGCGGATCTCGATCGCGCGGGCAATCTCATCGCGGCCGGAGTTCCTGGTGTGCGACGAACCGACCTCGGCGCTCGACGTGTCGGTGCAGTCGCAGGTTCTCAACCTGATGCGGGACCTGCAGGATGAACTGGGGCTGACGTATTTGTTCATCAGCCATGACCTCGCGGTGGTGGATTTCATGTCGGACTACGTTGGCGTGATGTATCTGGGGCGCCTCGTGGAGGCGGGGCCGGCAGAGCAGATCTTTGCCGCGCCGGAACACCCCTACACGCAGCTGCTGATGGACACCGTTCCCGACATCAGTCTGGGACGGCGCGACCGGGCGGCCGCGATCGGCGAAGTGCCCAATCCAATCACCCCGCCGCCGGGCTGCTCCTTCAATCCGCGCTGCCCGCTTGCCAATTCGCGCTGCCGGGAAGAATCGCCTGGCCTCGTGGCGCGGAATGGGGGCACCGTTGTCGCCTGTCATGCCGTCACGGAAAACCGGGCCGTCGAGCATCGGGCTGGAACCGGCCACGCTGCCGGTAGCGGCACGGATAAGGGAGAGCGCCTAGAGACTCAAAAGGGAGTAGCCTGATGGAGTTCGATTTCGAGGCGCTGCCGCCGAAGGACCGCTACCGCTTGTTGTGCAGCTTCGTGGCGCCGCGGCCGATCGCGCTGGTGACCACCAACAGTGAAAGCGGCATGCCGAATGCGGCGCCGATGAGCTTTTTCAATGTCTTCTCGCAGGATCCGCCGATTGTGATCCTGGGAATCCAGGCCCGTCCCGACGGCACCGAGAAGGAGACAATGCGCAATATCCGGCGGTCGAACGAATTTGTCGTCAACCTGTGCGACATGGCGATCGCCCAGCAGATGGTGGACTGCGGCATCAGTTTTCCGGATGATGTGGACGAGGTCGCATTGACCGGCCTCAGTCATGCGCCGTCGCTCAAGATCGGGCCGGAGCGGGTGGCCGAGGCGCCCGCCTCTATGGAGTGCCGAGTGTCGCAGATCATCGACTACCCGCACCGCGCCATCGTGCTGGGCGAAGTGGTGCAAATGCATGTGCGCGACACCTGTCTCGATGCGGCGGGGCGCTATGTCCGGCCCGAAGCCTACCAGCCAGTCGCGCGGCTGCATGCTGACAACTACATCGTATCGGACCGGCAGTTCGAGCTGACCGCAACCGATTCACTGACTGCTGCAACGGGGAGCTGAGGCACGTATGACCGAAGATATACTTCTGAGAAACCTGCGTCTCCTTGGTGCGGAACCGGCTGACATGCTGATTGAGGGCGGGCGTATAGCGCAAACCGGCCCGGATCTGCCATCCCGGCCCGGTGTGCCGGAGGAGGACTGCGGCGGCGCGATCCTGCTGCCCGGGCTGGTGGAGGCCCATACCCACTTGGACAAATCCCTGTGGGGCATGGGCTGGCGCCCGCATCAGGCGGGACCCAGCCTGCGCGACAAGATCGATACAGAACGCCGCCTGCGCCAAGAGTGGAACATTGACCCCCACCGCCAGTCGACGCGCCAGGCGCTGCTGTCGCTTGGCCATGGCTCCACCGCAATCCGCAGCCATGTGGATGTGGATACCGAAACGGGCCTTGCTGGCATCGAGGGCGTTGCGCGCACCCGCAGCGAGCTGGCCGGGCTGGTGGACATAGAGATCGTTGCCTTCCCGCAGTCCGGGCTGATGACGCGTCCCGGCACGCTGGAACTGCTCGATGCCGCGCTGCGCGGCCCGGCGGATGTCGTTGGCGGTCTGGACCCCTGCGGCATGGATGCCGATCCAAAGGGCCAGCTTGACGCCGTCTTTGCCCTTGCAGAAAAGCATGGAAAACCCATCGACATCCATCTGCACGAACCTGGCGAGCTGGGGGCGTTCAGCATGGAGATGATCATTGAACGCACCTGCGCGCTTGGGATGCAGGGGCGGGTGACGGTCAGTCATGCGTTTTGCCTGGGCATGCCTGACCGCGACCGTGCCCGGGCGCTGGTGGCGCAGCTGGCGGAGGCACAGATCCACATCGCGACGGTTGCCACCCCGTTCCGGCCGGTGCCGCTGGCCGAGGATCTGCGGGCGGCCGGGGTGACGCTCTGTGCCGGATCCGACGGGATCCGCGATACCTGGGGGCCCTATGGCAACGCGGACATGCTGGAACGCGCCATGCTGCTGGGCCAGCGCAACAACATGCGCGCCGACAGTGATGTCGAACATGCCTTGTGGTGCTGCTCCTGGGGCGGTGCCAAAGTTATGGGGCTGGAGGATTACGGGCTTGAAACAGGCTGCCAGGCGGATCTGGTGCTGGTCGAGGCCGAGACCGTTGCCCATGCGGTGGTTGCGCACCCGCCGCGCAAGCTGGTGCTGAAGGCGGGCCGGATCGTCGCCCGCGAGGGCCGCAGTCTGAGGGAGGCGCCGTGATGACCGCGGGCAAGGAGCCAGGCCGCATACTGATGACCGCAGACTGGGTGGTCGGCCATGAAAACGGCCAGCACGTGCTGCTGCCGCGCGGCGAAGTCGTGTTTGAAGACGGCGCCATCCTGTTTGCCGGACACGGGTTCGAGGGAGAGGTGGCGCGGCGCATCGATTGCGGCCGCGCGCTAATCGGGCCGGGCTTCATCGATCTTGATGCGCTTTCGGATCTCGACACCACGGTTTTGGGTCTCGACAACCAGCCCGCCTGGAAGAAGGGCCGGATCTGGCCGCAAAGCTATATGGAGAAAGGCCCGCGCGAGATGTACGCGCCGGAGGATCTGCGCTGGCAGAAGCACTATGCCTTTACCCGGCTGATCCGCAACGGCATCACCACCGCGCTGCCCATTGCCTCGCTGTTCTATCGCGAATGGGGTGAGACCTGGGACGAATTCGCCGGTGCGGCGGAGGCGGCGGAGTCGCTTGGTCTGCGGGTCTATCTGGGCCCCGCATACCGCAGCGGCAACACCTATGTCGCCGAAGCGGGCAGCATTGCGTTCCATTTCGACGAGGAACGCGGCCTTGCGGGCCTCGCTGACGCGGTGCGGTTCTGCGAGCACTTCGAAGGCCGGGCAGGGGGGCTGATCCGGACCATGCTGGCCCCTGACCGGATCGAGACCTGCACTGGGGCGCTGTTGTCGCGGACTGCACAGGCGGTACGGGATCTGGATGTGCCGGTGCGGCTGCATTGCTGCCAGTCCGCCTTTGAATACGACAGTGTCGTGCGGATGCATGGCAAGAGCCCGCCGGAATGGCTGCGCGACATCGGTTTTCTGTCGCCGCGGGCGATCCTGCCGCATCTGACCTTCCTGTCAGGCCTCAACGGGATCGAATACGAGGCACCGGATCTGGACATTCTGGCAGAGGGTGGCGCGGCGCTGGCGCACTGCCCGCTGGTGATGGCGCGCAGCGGTGCAGTTCTGAAATCCTTTGCGCGCTACCGCGATGCGGGGATGACCATCGGAATGGGGACCGACACCCATCCCCCGGACATGATCCTGAACATGCAGCTGGGCCTGATCACCGCCCGGATGGCAGACAGCAACCCGCAAGCTGTCAGCGCTGCCGACATGTATGATGCCGCGACACTGGGCGGTGCCAAGGCGCTGGGACGGAGTGATCTGGGCCGGCTTGCTCCGGGAGCGCGGGCTGACATTACCGTCATCAGCCTCGACGACCCGGCCATCGGGCAGGTCATTGACCCGATCCAGACAATTCTGCTGAACGGTTCCGGCCGTGATGTGCGCACGGTGGTGATCGACGGCCGCATCGTGATGCAGGGCGGCGTCATTCCCGGTGTCGATCATGACGCGCTGCGTGTGGGTGCGCAAAATCGGTTTGACGGGCTGCTGGCGCAATACCCCGACCGGACCTTTGGCCACCCGCCGGTGGAGGAGATCTTTGCTCCGGCCTATCCGCTGCGGAAGGCGCCTGCATGACCAGCATCCTGATCCGTCACGCCACCGCCCTGACCGTCGACGCGGACAGGCGGGTCATTACCGACGCGGCCATCGCCATCGAGGGCAGCCGGATTGCCGCCATCGGGCGCGATGCGGACCTGGCGCCGCTGGCCGATAAAGCCGCCGAGGTCATCGACGCCACCGGCATGACCGCAATTCCCGGGTTGATCGATTGCCATGCCCATGCCGGGCACGGGCTTGTCCGGGCGCTTGGGTCCGGTGACATCGAAGCCTGGTTTGAGGCCTGCGAGGTGCTGTACGCAAGGGGGACGGATGTTGCGTTCTGGGCCGCCGAGGCGCGGCTGACGCTGCTGGAAAGGCTGATGGCCGGAGTGACCACCTGCGTCACTCTGCTGGGCGGCGGGGCGGATATCTACCGCAGCGATGATCCGGCCTTTGGCGATGCCTATTGCGCTGCGGTGCGCGAAAGCGGGCTGCGCACGATGCTGGCAGTGGGGCCGGGGCGCCCGCCATTCCCTCGCCGCTACCGCGATAGCAGCGGCACCGGGATCGACGTGGATTTCGCCCAACAGCTGGCGGTGAGCGCGGATCTGATCACCCGGCATGACAGCATTCTTGAGACCGGAACGGGTGTTTGTCTGGTGATGCCCGTCTACGCACTTGGCGGCGATGATGCTGCAAGCGATGCGGACGTGCGCCGGATGGCAGGTGCGGTGGCGGCACTGCAGGAACAGCACGGTGTTTTGTTGACCCAGGATGGGCACCGGAACGGCTCCGTTGCCTATGCCCGCGACCTTGGCCTTCTCGGCCCCCATGCGTTGCTGGCGCATTGCGTGGACCTTACCGATGCGGATATCGCGGCGCTGGAGGAAACCGGTGCCGCAGTCGCCCACAATCCCAGCTCCATCATGTCCATTCTGGGCCGCTGCCCCGCGCCTGAGCTGATCGGACGGGGCATCCGTGTGGCTCTTGGCTCAGATGCGGCGGCGCCGGACCGAGGCTACGACATGTTCCGCCATATGGCGCAGGCCATGCATTACCACCGCCGCCATTTTGCGGATCCTTCGGTGCTGCCACCGGGCAAGGTGCTGGAAATGGCAACCATCGATGCTGCCCGGGCATTGGGGCTGGAGCGGGATCTCGGTTCGCTTGAAGCGGGAAAGAAGGCCGATATCGTTCTGGTGGACATGCGCAAGCCGCATTTGACGCCGCCGGATATGCCGCTGCACGCCATCACCCATTTCGCGAATGCTGCTGATGCAGACACCGTTATTGCCAACGGGCGGGTTGTGCTGCGTGGACGCGTGTCTCAGACGCTGGATCCGCAGCCTGTCATATGCAAGGCCAACGAAGCCGCGCGGGCGGCAGTCAGCGGAGCTGGGCTTGAAGCGTTGCGGCTTGAACCCGGAACCCTGTGGGGCAATGATCAGAACCCAGAAGGATAATCCCGCAGTGCGCGAGGCTGGCACCGGTAGCGAGCGTTCATGCCGGTTGGAGACCGGACCACGTACTGTTGGGCAATAAACTGTCCGGACTTCAACTGTATTTGCCGCTGCTTCGGGAAGCCGAAGCATTGGACTCGCTAGCGGCAAAACCTCAATTGCAATCCTGATTTGAGCACTGCTTTGCAGAGACGCGGAAAAAGAGCCCCGCCAGCGGCGGGGCTCTCCCTTGGCATTGCGCAGAAAGGTCAGTCCAGGAACCGCTTGGCGGCAGGCAGATGCTGCATCAGCAGGTAATAGGAGACGCCGGCCGGCAGCAGGCTGGCGTACCAGGAGATGCTGGAGAATATCAGTGCCGCCGCAACACCGATAGCCATGGCAATCACCGCGGCCCAGTTGACGCCCTGATAGGGGCCGGTCTCGTCATAAAGCTTGTCCAGATCCAGCTCCTGCTTGCGCAGAATGAAGTAGTCCACCACCAGGATCGCGAAGATCGGGCCGAGGAAGGCGGAGTAGGTCTGAATGAACAGGCTGAGGCCAGCTGCGGATTCATCCTTGACCAATTCCCAGGGGAAGGTGGCAAAGGCCAGCAGGCCCACGATCACCGCCGAGGTCTTGAAGTTGATCTTGAAAATATCCATCAGCGCATAGGCCGGCGGCACCACATTGTTCAGAATGTTGGTGGTGACCTGCGCAAAGGCAATGAACAGAAGCGTGATGACCAGCAGCGGTTTGTTGTCGACTGCGCTGGAGAACACCTTGATCGGGTCCACCTCGCCGGTTGCGCCAGACACCATCAGGCCGATCAGCCCCATGAACAGGGTCGCGGGCAGGATCGAGTTGGCATAAATTGCAATCTGTCGGACAGGGCCTACATTGCGGCGCAGCTCGCGGGAATAATCCGACACGTTCAGCATCATGGTGCTGTAGATGCCTAGGAACAGCATGGTGGCTCCCCAGAACGGCGCGCCCCAGGTGCCTTCGACGTTGACCAGATTGGTGGAGATTTCCTCACCGTATTTGCTGATAACGCTGAAGAACATGTAGACCAGCGAGCCGATGATGAAGACGGAACCAATGTTCTCCAGCCATTTGATGCCGTGAAAACCCAGCACCGACAGGCCGATCTGCAACAGCTGAAAGCCGATGAAGAACACCACGATATTATCATAGCCGAACATCGTATCAGAGACGAGGTTCAGCGCCCCGGCGCCGATCCAGCTTTGGAAGCCGAACCAGACAATGGCGGGAACTGAACGCACCAGCGCTGGCAGGCGGGTGCCGGCAAAGCCGAAGGCGGAACGCGCCTGCACCATGAAGGGGATGCCGTATTTGTGGCCCGCCTGGCCGTTGATCATCAGCGCTGCACCGATCACACCGCAGCCGATGGCAATCGCCACAAAGGTCTGCAGCAGGTTCAGTGTGCCCACCAGGCCTGAGCCGATGGTGAATGTGCCGATCGACACGCAACCGCCCAGCCAGGCAAACAGATAGGACCAGGGGTCCATGATCCGGGTTTGCTGCGGTGCAAGGCTCTCCTCCCCGATCCCCTTGCTGCTGTGGTCCTCAATGCCGCCTGCGGCGGCGGCTTCCATTTCTGCGTTCATGGTCATTGTCTTCCTCCCTGACGATACCATTATTTCGGGTTGGGGCGCGCATAGGCGTTGATCTTGCTGGTCTTCAGGCCGCAGCCTGCCAGCGCCTCGATCATCCGCGTTGCCACGCTGACCCCGTCGATGACGGGGATGCCTGTCTCTTCGCTGAGCCAGGCCGTGAGATCGGCCATGCCTGCACAGCCCAGCACCACCGCTTCACAAAGGTCCTCCTCGATGGCGCGCAGGATCTCGGCGCGGATCTTTTGGCGCGCGTCTGAGCCTTCCTCCTCCAGCGCCAGCACCGGGATCGCGGCTGAGCGCACCCGGCGGCACTGATGGCTGAGGCCGTAGCCGTGGATCAGATGCTCGATCACCGGAACCGAGCGCGGCAGCGTGGTCACCACCGAGAACGAGGTCGCCAGCATGCTCGCCGCCTTTACAGCCGCTTCGCAGATCCCAAGCACCGGGCCGGTCGCCAGTTCGCGGCAAGCGCCGATGCCGGGATCGTCGAAACAGGCGACGACGATGCCATCGATGCCCTGTTCTTCTGCCGCCGCGACCCGTGCCAGCAGGCCGGGCAGCGACATCGCTTCGTCGAAATGGCCTTCGATGCTGGCCGGGGCGCCTTCTGCGGTTGCGCCCAGGATGGTCACGCCAGGGCTGGCGGCAGCCTCTGCGGCCTCGACGATCTTCGCCGTCATCGACGCGGTCGAGTTTGGATTGACGACCAGAATTTTCATGCGCTTCTCCTTTGTTATCAGAAATTGTTAACAAAAAATGACAACAAGTCAAGCCTACCCGCCCGCGGCGCCATTGCAAAGCGGCCCGCCGGTCCTTAAGTTGCCCCGGTGCAAGAAAAAGTTTTCAGGGCCCGATGAAGGATTCTCCCGAAGATCTGATCGTGAACGCGATTCTCGACGCGATTGCCGAACAGCGCCTGCCGGCCGGCACCAAGCTGGGCGAACAGGCGCTGAGCGATCTGTTCGGCTGCAACCGCGCCAATGTGCGCCGGGCGCTGGCCTCGCTCGCGGCACAGCAGGTTGTGGAGCTGCGCCCGAACCGCGGTGCCTTTGTGATGACGCCCTCGCCGAAGGAGGCGCGCGACATTTTCCAGGCGCGCCGGGCTATTGAAAGCACTATCGCCCGGCATGCTTCCGGCCGGGCGTCGGCGGACGACATCGCCTTTCTGCGGGACAATATTCTAGAGGAAGCCGACGCGCGCAAAGCAGGCGACAAACCGGCGGAACTGCGTGCCTCTCGTCAGTTTCACATGCGGATCGCGCAGATTGCCGGCAATCTGGTGCTAGAGCGGTTCCTGTCGGAGCTGACCATGCGCAGCACGCTTATTCTGGGGCTTTATTCTTCCTCCGGAAATTCCTCCTGCGCCGAGGACGAACATGACCGGATTGTCGATGCGCTGGAGGCCGGCAGCACCGATGAGCTGGTCCGGTTGGCCGACGAGCATCTTCGCCATCTGGAGGCCGGGTTGAATTTTGAGGAGCCGCCCGCCGCCCCGATGGGCCTGAAAGAGCAGCTGATGACCCCGCGCAAAGCGCCTTCGGCCGAGTAGGGCGGGCGGAGCGGATGCGCCCGCCAGGGCGGATAGATCGCACATTTTTGACTACATGCAATTTAGCTGCCGCAGCACAATAGGCCGCAGTCCTTAACACTGGGCCACACCGCCAAAACTGTCTCTGCCGCTTGGCGAATATCTTTGGCTGTCGATCTGGGACCTTTGTCGGCGGCGAACAATCGCCCCCTTTATGAACATGGGCCAGATCTGGGCGGATTCAAACTGTCGTCGCAACGGTTCAGGAATGGAGGCCGCTGAGCCTCCCCCTTTGAAGTGGTCCGCGCCTATGTTTAGGAAACGGAGGACCAGCAATGGCCAACAAGCGACCGAAGCCCGAAGAGATTGTTAAGAAGTTACGGCAAGTTGAGGTCCTGACAGGACAAGGCATGCCGCGTCTCGATGCGATCAGACAGATCGGCGTGACCGAACAAACCTTTTACGCTGGAAGAAAAAGTACGGTGGAATGGGCACAGAGCAACTCAAGGACCTGAAGCGGCTTCAGAAAGAGAACGAGCGGTTGCGTCGTGCGGTGTCGGATCTGACTTTGGACAAGCTGATCCTGAAGGAAGCCGCATCGGGAAACTTTTGAGCCTTTCACGCCGACGCGCTTGCACTGATCATGTGCGTAGCCGGTTCAAGGTATCTGAGCGACGCGTTTGCCGTGTTCTGGGCCGGCACCGGTCCACACAGCGTCGGACGCCACGAATGCGGGCTGACGAGGAGCGTTTGATCGCGGATATGATTGAGCTGGCACGGCAGCACGGTCGATATGGCTACCGCCGGGTTGCCGCCCTGCTGAGAGATGCAGGATGGCAGGTGAATGACAAACGCGTGGAACGCTTGGGGCGGCGTGAGGGGCTTAAAGTGCCAATGAAACAACCAAAGAAGGGGCGGCTCTGGCTGAACGATGGATCGTGCGTCCGTCTGCAGCCCGAGTATCGCAACCATGTTTGGCCGTATGGCTTCGGGCATCATCGAACCGACGCTGGCAGGGCGTTCAGGACGCTCAACATCTTGAACGAGTACAGCCGGGAATGTCTGGCGATCCGTGTAAAACGCAAGCTGAACCCGACCGAGGTCATTGATGCACTGACTGACCTGTTCATCCTGCGCGGCGTGCCAGGCTGCATTCGGTCAGACAATGGCCCGGAGTTCATCGCTGAGGCTGTCAGAGACTGGATCAAAGCGACCGGAGCAAAGACTGCGTATATCGAGCCTGGGTCACTCTGGGAAAACGGCTGCTGCGAAAGCTTCAATGGGCGGATGCGGGACGAATTGCTCAACGGTGAAATCTTCTACCCGCTGCGCGCAGCCCAAATCATCATCGAAAGCTGGAGAAAACACTGCAACACCAAGCGACCACACAGTGCATTGGGCTACCGCCCGCCAGCGCCCGAAGCCATCGTCTTGATGGACCGCAGGCCAATCATGCACTAACTTTCAATTTGGACCACTCAAGTAGGGCTGCTCACCGGCCTTTGTCGAAATGACCTTGTTGCCAAGGGCAGCCTTACCCGGATCCGTACTTGGGACAGGTGATGAAAATTATTGCGCATCCAGAAATCTCATGCTGAATTATGGTTTCCGAGAGCATGCTGATGCCACAAGACACTGTCCGTGCTCCCGGCTTGGAGACATCCACAGCTATCGTGACAGGGGTGGCGGGAGGCATGCCTAGGCGGAGCAGCCCGTCGCGGACCCGGGGGGCCTGTCCCACCGACATGTAAAAGACAATTGTGGTTCCGGGCTTTGCATGCCGGGCGCAGTCGGGCAGAGGGTCTCCGGCCCTGCATCTGGCGGTGGTAAGCACGAGCGTGTCCGACACGCCACGTTCAGTCAGCGGCAGGCCCGTCTGCGCCGCGGCAGCGCAGGCGGCGGTGACGCCGGGTACGATTTCCGTTTCAATTCCGGCCGCGCGGGCGGCAGTCAGTTCTTCGGCAGCACGGCCAAAAATGCTGGGATCCCCCGATTTCAGACGCACGACACGCCGGCCCTTAAGTGCCTCTGCCACAATGACCGCGTTGATCCTGTCTTGCGGCCAGGCGTGGGCGCCGACGTGTTTGCCGACAAAGACCCGTTTGGCCGAAGCCGGGGCCAGTTCCAGGACCTCCTCATCAACCAGGCGGTCGTAGAAAACCGTGTCGGCCTGCTGCAGCCGTTGCATCGCGCGCAGCGTCAGCAGGTCGCGTGCGCCGGGGCCTGCGCCGACCAGGGCAAGCGACCCCGGTGCGGTTTGATTTGCCGGAGAATCTTTCATTCGGAACCGTCCTTTTCTGCAGCCTGTCGGAACGGGCGCCGTGCCAGCAAGTCAGCGATGTCAGGGCGGCAGGAACCGCAGTTCGTGCCCGCCTGCAAGGCGGCGCCGACATCTGAAACGCTCATCAGCCCGCCGTTTTCGATGGCGTGCAGAATGGTTTTGGCCCCGACGCTAAAGCAAGCGCAGACCACCGGGCCGGGGTCGGGCTGGTCCGCAGCGGGACGGCCGGTCAGAACGCCGGCCGCGCCGATGCCCGGCAGGCCGGCCAGGTAGTCCCGGCTGACCGCCACCGGTTCCGGCGCGGTGAACAGTGCGGCCATGACCTTGCCATCCTGAATCAGGGCCAGCCGGGCAATGCCCTTGCACCTGTCTGTCATTATTTGCACCTCGGCCTCCGGAAGGGCGAACAGATCCCGCGCGGCGGCCTCCGGTTCCGCAAGGGAGGCCAGCCCGGCGAGTTCTGCACGGTATCCGGTTTTGGTGCGTGCCATGGCCCAGTAGTCTGCCAGCGGCGTCATCGGAAGGCTCGAGACTGCAAACCCGTACCAAGCTGGCTGCCAGCGTTCCGCCGCAACAACTGTGGCCTTGCTTTCAGGCTGTCCCGAAACCGGATCAACGGCAGCGGCGACAAGTCTATCAATGCGCGCAGAGGGGGCGGTTTCGCCGGTCCAGTGGATCGGCACGAACAGGTCGCCGGGCTGCACATCTGCCGTGATCCGGGCGCGCAGGATGGCCTGCCCGTGCGGGCTGCTGAGCCGTAGCAGACCCGCAGGTTTCACCCCGAGCGTCCGGGCGTCCTGAGGATGGATGTCGGCAAAAGGTTCTGCCAAGTGCCCCGACAGGCGCGGCGCCAGCGCGGTGCGGGTCATCGTGTGCCACTGGTCCCGGATGCGGCCGGTGTTCAGGCGGAACGGGTAGCGGCGGCCCTGCGCGGCCGCCGGAGGGCAGCAGCGGACTGGCAGCATGCGGGCCTTGCCGTCCGGGTGAAAGAACTGCCCGTCTGCAAAGAAACGGCCGCCCAGGCGGCTGCGGCTTACCGGCCAGCGCTGCGGCGGCAGATCGTCGTAGTCCTGGCCGGAGATTGCGGCGAGGCCGGAGATGTCGAAGTCCAGCCCGAAGCTGCCGGAAAGGCCGGACAGCGCTGCGTGCTCGCGGAAGATCTCTGCTGGTGCCTGATAGCCGAACGCCTCGCCCCAGCCCATGCGCCTGCCTGCGTCTGCCAGAATGTCCCAGTCGGCGCGGGCCTGGCCGGGCGGCGGCAGAACGGCACGCTGGCGGCTGATTGTGCGGTCCGAATTGGTGACAGTGCCGTCCTTTTCCGCCCAGGCGGCGGCGGGCAGCAGCACATCCGCCAGCCGGGCGGTGTCGGTTGCGGCGGTGATGTCGCTGACCACAGTGAAATCGCAGGCTTTGATGGCGGCGGAGACGGCATCGGCTTCTGGCATGCTGACGGCGGGGTTGGTGTGGATGATCCACAACGCCTTGAGCCGCCCGTCGCCCGCGGCGCGGAACAGGTCGACTGCCTTCAGGCCCGCCCGGTCCGGCATTGCGGGAGCGCCCCAGAATTCCTGCACTGCCGTGCGGTGGCTTTTATTTTCCAGATCCATGTGGCAGGCCAGCATGTTGGCCAGCCCGCCCACTTCGCGCCCGCCCATCGCGTTGGGCTGGCCAGTGACCGAGAAGGGCCCGCAGCCGGGCTTGCCGATGCGGCCGGTTGCCAGATGGCAGTTCAGGATCGCGTTCACCTTGTCGGTCCCTGAGGTGGACTGGTTGACCCCCTGGCTGAAAATGGTCACCACTTTTTCCGTGCGCATCCAGAGGCTGCAGAATGCTGTGATTTCGCTGTCAGACAGCCCTGTCACCGCGGCATCGGAGGCAAAGGCGGCTTCCAGCGCCTCACCAAGCCCATTTACGTTACTCAGGTAGTCCGCATCCAGCGCGCCGCCTTCGTAAAGGTCAACCAAGAGCCGGTTGAACAGCGCCACATCGCTGCCTGCCCGCAGTTTCAGATGCATGTCCGCCTGATCGCAGCTCGCTGTGCGGCGCGGGTCGATCACCACCAGTTTGGTGCCGCGGCTTTCGCGGGTGGCAAGGATGCGCTGGTGCAGCACCGGGTGGCACCAGGCGAGGTTGGAGCCGACCAGTACGATCAGGTCCGCTTCCTCCAGATCCTCATAGGTACCTGGAACGGTGTCGGTTCCGAAGGCGCGTTTGTGCCCCGCAACCGTGGAGGCCATGCACAGCCGCGAGTTGGTGTCGATATTGGCGGAGCCAAGAAAGCCCTTCATCAGCTTGTTGGCAACGTAGTAGTCCTCAGTCAGCATTTGGCCCGACAGGTAAAACCCGACGCTGCCCGGGCCGTGTCGGTCCACCGCCTGGCGGAACCTGCTGGCAACCAGATCCAGCGCGATGTCCCAATCGGTTTCGCACCCATTCACCTGAGGTGCCAGCAACCGGCCTTCCAGCCCCAGGGTTTCGCCCAGTGCCAGCCCCTTGGAGCAGAGCCGCCCGCGGTTGGCCGGGTGGTTCGGGTCGCCGCGCACCGCCAGCCCGCCCATGCCGTCCGGGCGCAGCAGCACGCCGCATCCAGTGCCGCAGTAGGGACAGGTGGAGCGGGTTTCCTTGCAGCCGGCGCCTGTCATCACGCCGCGCTCCGCTTGCCGATTGCATCGCCGTCGATCAGTAGGCGGCCACCGTCCACCCGCACCGGGTAGGTGCCGATCCTGCCTTCATCCCCGCCCTGTGCCTCGCCGGTGTTCAGGTCAAAGACCCAATTGTGCAGCGGGCAGGTCACGCTTTGGCCATGCACGATGCCTTCGGACAGCGGACCGCCCTTGTGCGGGCAGCGGTCGTCAGCAGCAAGGACTTCATCCTCCCCGGTGCGGAACAGGGCGACGCAGCCTACGGGTGTTTTCACCACCCGCGCGCCGTGGAGCGGGATGTCGTCGATATGGCCAATGTCGATCCAGCTCATTCGGCAGCCTCCAGTGTGAGATTGGCAAGCGGGGCGTATTGCGCCCGCGTGGTGCTGTCCTGCGCGTGTTCGGCCCAGGGATCCTTGCGGTAGACGGATTGGGAAAGCTCGAAGCGGGCGGCCAGCGCTTGGCGGTTCTCCAGATCGTCCACGATCTGCTCCCTGACCCAGTCGAGCCCCACTTTGGCGAGCCATTTGTAGATCCGGTCCAGATACTTGGCGTTTTCGCGGTAGATCTGGGTCATGGCCGAGATCACTTCCATCGCCTCGCCCTCTGTCGCCACTTTGCACAACAGCTCGGTGCCCTTGATCTCCATGCCCGCGGCACCGCCGACGTGGATCTCGTAGCCGCTGTCAACACAGACCACGCCGATGTCCTTGCAGGTGGCCTCGGCGCAGTTGCGCGGGCAGCCGGATACCGCCAGTTTCAGCTTGTGCGGCGTCCAGGAACCCCAAAGGTGTTTTTCCAGCTTGATGCCCAAGCCGGTGCTGTCCTGGGTGCCGAACCGGCAATGGTCGGTGCCGACGCAAGTTTTCACCGTGCGCAGCCCTTTGGAATAGGCATGGCCCGAAACCAGCCCGGCCCCGTTCAGGTCGGCCCAGATACCGGGCAGGTCTTCGCCCTTTACGCCCAGCAGGTCGATGCGCTGGCCGCCGGTGACCTTAACCGTGGGCACGCCGTATTTGTCGGCGGCGTCGGCAATGGCGCGCAGCTCATCCGGGCTGGTGATGCCGCCCCACATGCGCGGCACCACGGAAAAGGTGCCGTCTTTCTGGATGTTGGCGTGTTTGCGTTCGTTCACGAAGCGGCTTTGCGGGTCGTCGCGGTATTCCAGCGGCCAGTCGGCCAGCAGGTAGTAGTTCACCGCCGGGCGGCAGATGTGGCAGCCGTTGCGGGTGCTCCAGCCAAGCTCCTGCCAGACTGCGGCCTGGCTTTTCAGCTCCCGGCTTTTGATCAGGCGGCGGACGTCCTCGTGGCTGAGGTCGGTGCAGCCGCAAACCGGCTGCGCCTGCGGCAGCTGGAAGTCATCGCCCAGCGTGACCTGCAACAGCTGTTCAACCAGCCCGGTGCATGTTCCGCAGGAAGCGGCGGCCTTTGTCATAGTCCGGATCGCGCCGGGATCGGTGGCGCCGCCTTCGATGGCGCTGGTGATCTGCCCTTTGCATACGCCGTTGCAGCCGCAAATCTCCGCCTCAGGCGGCAATGCTGCAACGGCTGACAGAGGGTCCGCAGAGGCGCCCCCCTGGAAAGCCGGGCCGAAGATCAGCGTCTCGCGCATCTCCTCGATTTCGGTGCCGTCCTTGATCAGCCCGAAGAACCAGCTGCCGTCGGCGGTGTCGCCATACATCACGGCGCCGAGCAGCCGGCCGTCTTCGATCACCAGCCGCTTGTAGATGCCACGGGAGGGGTCGCGAAAGACAATGTCCTCGCGCCCCTCGCCCTCGGCGAAATCCCCGGCGCTGAACAAATCGCATCCGGTGACCTTCAGCTTGGTCGCCAGCTCTTTGACCACGAAGGCACTCGGCTCGTCCAAGAGGCTGTCCGCCAGCACCTTGGCCTGATCGTAAAGCGGTGCCACCAGCCCGAACAGGTGGCCGTCGAACTCCACGCATTCGCCGACCGCATAGATATCCGGGTCCGAGGTCTGCATCTGCGCGTTCACCTCAATGCCGCGCGCCACATCAAGATGCGCATCGGTGGCAAGGCGGGTTTCCGGGCGGATGCCCACTGCCATCACCACCAGATCAGCGCCCAGCGTCTCGCCGCTTTCCAAAAGCACCGCCTCGGCGCGGTCCCCGCCGAGGATCGCCTTGGTCGAGGCTTGGGTCTTCACGGTGATACCGCGCGTCTCCAGATCCTTGCGCAGCAGGTATCCTGCGGCTTCGTCCAGCTGGCGCTCCATCAGGTGGCCCATCAGGTGCAGCACGGTGACATCCATGCCGCGTTCGGCAAGGCCCGCCGCCGCCTCAAGTCCCAGCAGGCCGCCGCCGACCACCACCGCCTTGCCGCCTTTCCCGGCCGCTCCGATCATCGCATTGGTGTCGTCCAGGTCGCGGTAGCTGATGACATTGGGCAGGTCATGGCCCGGCACCGGAATGATGAACGGCGCAGAGCCGGTGGCAATGATCAGCTTGTCGTAAGGAACATGCCCGTTCTCACCCTCGATCACCTTCGTCTCGCGGTCGATATTCACCACATGCTCGCCAAACCGGCAGGTCACCCCCTGCTGGGCGTACCACTCATCGCTATGGGTGACGATTTCCTCATAGGTCTTTTCGCCCGACAAAACCGGGCTGAGCATGATGCGGTTGTAGTTGCCGCGCGGCTCGGCGTTGAAAAGGGTGATGTCATAGGCGTCAGGGTCCGCATCGAGCAAATGCTCGATTACCCGGCCCGAGGCCATGCCGGCCCCGATGATGACGAGTTTCTGTTTCATGGGATTACTCCGCAGCTATGGCCTTGGCGGCCGGTTGCGACTTGGGGGATTTGCCGTGCTCATACTCCTCGAGGAAATCGAGCACCTCCTGCCGGTAGGTGTAGTAATCCGGATGCTCCAACAGAGCCTTGCGGGTGCGCGGGCGGGGCAAGTCCACGTCGGTGATCTTGCCGATAGTGGCCTGCGGGCCGTTGGTCATCATCACCACCCGGTCGGCGAGCAGGATCGCCTCGTCCACGTCATGGGTGACACAGATGGCCGTCACTTTGGTGCGCGACCAGACCTCCATCAGCACCTCCTGCAGCTCCCAGCGGGTGAGGCTGTCGAGCATGCCAAAGGGTTCATCAAGCAGCAGCAGTTTGGGCGACAGCGCAAAGGCGCGGGCGATGCCAACCCGCTGCTGCATACCGTTCGACATCGCATGCGCGGGCTTGTCCATCGCATCCGCCAGACCGACGCGTTCGAGGTAGTATTCCACCACGTCCTGCCGTTCGGCCTGGCTGGCCTTGGGGTAGACCTTGTCGACGCCAATCGCGCAGTTTTCCCGTGCCGAGAGCCAGGGGAACAGGTTGGGCGACTGGAACACCACTGCGCGCTCCGGGTCGGCGCCCTCGACATGGCGGCGGTCCAGCTTGATCGCGCCCCTGGAGATCGGATTCAGCCCCGCCGCCATCGTCAGCACCGTGGACTTGCCGCAGCCGGAATGGCCGATCAAGGAGATGAATTCACCCTTGTTGATCTTGAGATTGAAATCCTCGACGACCGTCAGCGGCCCCTTTGGGGTCGGGTAGATCTTGTGCAGCTGCGAGAAGTCAAGAAAACGCTCCTCGGTCAGCGATTTGGAAGCCTCGGCCACGGCTGCGGGCAGCCCATGGACCGGGATCACATCCGGCAGGGTTCTGGTGCTTTCGATTTTCGCCTCTATCCCGGCATCCATCAGGCAGGAGGTCACCTCTTTCCGCAGGCGCTTGAAGGTCTCGTCACTGTTTATGGCAGACCGCTCGCGGGGGCGCGGGATGTTCACCTTGAACTCCTCGCCCAGCGTGCCGTCGGGGTTCAGCGCGATGATGCGGTCGGCCAGCAGGATGGCCTCGTCCACGTCATTGGTGATCAGCACGCAGGTTTTCTGGTCCGCCTGCCAGATCATCTCGATTTCATCGGCCAGATTGGCGCGGGTCAGCGCATCCAGCGCTGACAGCGGTTCGTCCAGCAAAAGCACCTCCGGGTCCATCGCCAGGGCGCGGGCCACATTGACCCGCTGTCGCATGCCGCCCGAGAGTTCCGCCGGGCGGCGGTTTGCGGCGTGGCCCAAGCCCACCATCTTCACGTAATGGTTCACCTTGGCCTGTTTCTCCGCCCGGCCCATGCCGGGAAAGATCGTGTCCACTGCCAGCGACACATTGCCGTTCACCGTCAGCCAAGGCATCAGCGAATAGCGCTGAAAGATCACGCCGCGCTCCGGGCCGGGGCCTGTGATCTCTTTGCCGCGGTAGGTGACGGAACCCTTGGAGGGCCGGTCCAGCCCGGCCATCAGGTTGATCAAGGTCGTCTTGCCAGTGCCGGAGAAGCCCAGCAGGACAAGAAACTCGCCCTCCTCAACCTCCAGGTCGATGTTGCTCAGGACTTCGGTGCGGGCGGTGCCTTCACCGAAGCTCTTGGAAACTTTTTTGAACTCAAGAACACTCATGACGGATCACCTGTTGTTCGAGAAGGTAAAGAACGATTGCAGCGCGTACATCACCCGGTCCAGCAGGAAGCCGATGATGCCGATGGTCAGCACCGCGACGATGATCTTGGCCAGCGATTTCGAAGAGCCGTTCTGGAACTCATCCCAGACGAACTTACCCAGACCGGGGTTCTGCGCCAGCATCTCGGCCGCGATCAGCACCATCCAGCCCACGCCCAGCGATAGCCGCAGCCCGGTGAAGATCAACGGCAGCGCCGAGGGCAGCACCAGCTTGGTGATCTTGGTCCAGGTGTTCATTTTCAGAACCTTGGAGACGTTGACCAGATCCTTGTCGATGGAGGACACCCCCAGCGCGGTGTTGATCAGCGTCGGCCATAGCGAACACAGCGTGACGGTGATTGCGGAGACCAGGAACGATTTGGAGAACAGCCCGTCGTTGCTGGCATAAAGCGCCGAGACCACCATGGTCACGATCGGCAGCCAGGCCAGCGGCGACACCGGCTTCATGATCTGCACCAGCGGGTTGATGGCAGAATTGGCCACCGGCGACAGACCGGCCAGGATGCCCAGCGGGATAGCCACTGCCGAGGCGATCAGGAAGCCGAAGAACACCGTCTGGATCGAGGTCCAGATCTGCTGATAGTAGGAGGGCGCGCCGGTATAGGGGATGTCTTTCACCCGCTCCGGCTGGCCACGGTCGATGAAACGCTGGTTGCGGGCCTCGACCTTCTCGTAATGGGCGCGCTCCTTTATGGCCTTGGCCTGGGCGTCCTGGTGCAGGTTGACGGCCTCGGCCCAGACCGCGGCGGGACCGGGAATGGCGCCGAGCGAAGTCTGCACCTTCGGCGCCAGGCTGCCCCACAGCAGTAGAAACGCGGCGATGGCGATCAGCGGCACCGCCAGCAGGCGCCAGAATTCCTTCATCTGCGCCTTGGGATTGTCGCCCGCGGCGGCTTTCATAACGGGGGTGATCCAGGCTAGGCCAAAGACCTGAAACCAGGCATCCAGCTTGTTGATCCGAGTAAACAATCGCGCGCGGCGGGCTTCGGAGCTGAGCGTGTCGGGGTCGACGGTGGTCATGGTGGGATCC